>JBGTJM010000081.1:0-18599 GCA_041745115.1 Thermomicrobiales bacterium | reverse complement strand
GCCGGACCGAGGCGCGGGTTCGCGCGCAGTCGAGCCTCATGCCTGGAGAGGAAGTTCCAGTAGAGGGTAGTAAACGGACACGCGTTGTCGCCCACTCGCTCTTTCGGGTTGTAGCGGCAGGCGGAGCAATAGTCACTCATGCGGTTGATGTACGCACCTGAAGCGATATAGGGCTTAGTGGCAGTGACGCCTCCATCGGCATTCAGTCCCATGCCGATCACATTTGGAAGCACCACCCATTCGTAGGCGTCGATATAGAAGGAGAGGAACCACTCGGTGACCTGGCGGGGATCAATGCCCGCCATCAAACAGAAGGTGCAGACAACCATCAGACGCTCGATGTGATGGCTATAGCCGGTTTCGGCGACTCGCTGAATCACATGACGAAGACAGTTCAATTCTGTCGAACCGCCCCAGAAGAATTCTGGCAACGGCCGGTCGGCCTGCCAGGCATTTGCGGTCCAGAGATCGGGCATTTGGCGAACATACTGCCAGTACATGAACTCCCGCCAGCCGATGATCTGGCGAACGAAACCCTCCACCGACTGAATTGGAGCGCGGCCTTCGTGATATGCGGTTTCGGCAGCGCGGATCAACTCCATTGGCTGGAGAAGGCCGATGTTGAGGTATGGACTGAGCACGGAGTGGAAAAGCACATCGTGGCTGCTGCTCATGGCGTCTTCGTACGGCCCGAAATCGGGCAGGCGGTTGGTGATGAAGTCATCGAGTGCCACCAATGCCTGATCGCGCGTGACCGCAAGATCGAACCCTTTCGCCGTGCCAATGGCGGATGCGTGCTGTTCGACCTGATGCATGACGTCGAGGGTCAGCGGATCTGGTTGGAACGTGACATGTGCTGGAGGATCGATGCCGCGTTTGAGCGGCTTGCGATTCTCTTTGTCGAAGTTCCAAGCGCCTCCGACCGGCGACCCCTGGGTGTCGATCAATACCGAAAAGTGGCGGCGCATCGCTCGATAGAACTGCTCCATCACGACCTTTTGTGACGAAGCCGCCTGAGGAAAGGAGTCGAACTGACCGGTGAGGAATTGGGTGTTTGGGATGACATCGACAGCGATATCAAGGCGGGACGCGAGTTGAGATTGCAGCTCACGCGTCGGATATTCGCTTGCTGCCATGGTGATCAGCCGATCTGGCGCATGGTGGGCGATGTGGTTGCGGAGTCCTGATTCGAAATCCTGCGTCCGCTGGTAGTCGACCACGTGACCTAGATCTCGTAGATCGTCGGCAAAGTGGCGCATCGCACTCAGCAGCAGGACAAGCTTTCGACGGTGATACGGCAGGCGGGCGATGCGCAGGTCGCTCTCAACCATGACGATACGGATGTCCTCGCTATGCGCCGCATTCTCTGCCGCCAGGATTGCTGGATGGAATTCCAGCAACTGATCGCCAAGGATCCAGATCGATATCGTCATTTTGCGAGTCGCGACTGGGTACATGCCATCATGGTCAAAAGTGTACGTAGCGAGACGGCGATTCGCTGTAGTGTTCCTTTCGCGCGCAGTCTGTTCTGGTAGCGTCCCGTATCATCACGACAGTGGCCGTAACATCATCAAAGGACGGTGCCATGTCAGATCCACATTCTCTGCATCCATGGGTCGCAGAACGGCGCGACAAAATCACTTTTGCCGTGCAAATCACGGACGAGCGGGAAACAATTCGGGGCCCGGCTCTGCTCGAGGCGGCACCGATCGCCGAGGAGCTTGGATTCGATGCGATTTTTCTTGGAGACCATCCAGC
Organism: Thermomicrobiales bacterium; assembly: GCA_041745115.1. Taxonomy (GTDB): domain Bacteria; phylum Chloroflexota; class Chloroflexia; order Thermomicrobiales; family UBA6265; genus JAHBVL01. The sequence goes on along the minus strand of JBGTJM010000081.1, from coordinate 16,841 downwards.
CTGGGCTCCAGAGTGCTATGTCTATCTGACTGCTATCGCCCAGGTGACCAGGCGGGTGTTCCTTGGACCGATGGTAGCAGCGGTGCCATACCGGAATCCGCTCCATATTGCTCGCCTGGTTTCGGACATCGATAACCTGAGCAATGGCCGTTTCATCAATGGACTCGGGATTGGCTGGAATGCTTCCGAATGGGCGATGGGGACCAATGAGTTCGAACGGATGGGACTGGCCTATCCACCAGTGAGCGAGCGGCAACGCGCACTGGAAGAGGCGATCACGGTGATTCGCGGTGCCTGGCGAGGTGAGCCGTTTTCGTTCACTGGTGACACGATTCAGGTGCGTGACGCGACGGTTCCTCTGCCGCGACAACAGCCGGAGCCGCCGCTATGCATCGCCGGAGGCGGCAAGAACACGCTGAACCAGGTGGCCCGGCTGGCGGATATGTCCAATTTCGGGCCTGGTCCGGCTGGAGGAACCGACGATGTCGGGGTGGCCCGGGAGCGGCTGGCGGTGCTGCAGGCCGAGTGTCTGAGAGAAGGCCGGGATTATCACGACATCATCCGCAGTCATTTCATCCACTGGTTGATCCTGGCAGTCGATCAGCACGATCTCGATGCCAAGGTGGCGAAGTACTTCCCAGAAGGCCGTTCGAGTTTCTGGGGGAGTAATCTGATCGCGCTGACGATCGATAATGCGGTCGAGTACTTCGGCCGATATGTCGACATCGGGATGCAGTACTTCGTCTGTCAACTGCTCGATCCGATGGGAGATCTGGAAACAATGGAGTTGCTGGCGACTGGGGTCGTTCCGCATTTTCAGCACTGACGGAGCCAACGATCTGAGAGCTGAACTCCATCCTGTGGTGATCTATACGCGAAGCTCCATTGCGTAGACAGTTGGAATGCAGGCGCCAGTTGCGCAATCGAATCCGGTGTAGATGCCGTAAACACTAATGACGGTTCCCGGAAAAATGCCGACCAGGTCGTCCTGGTTCACGACTTCGACGGTGACTCCCGAGCCGTCCGCGGCGATCACCAGTACTGGCAGCAGCGTTCCCTGCTCGTCTGGAAACACATCGATGACTGTCCCGCTAAACGATACGGGCTGACCCGACTCGAACTCACCGTTTATCAGATTAAAGATGTCCGGAATGAGCGGAAATGTGTCGGTCAATGGGGGGCGAGGGGTCGGTGTCGGCAACGGCACGGGCGTGGGCGGGACTGGCGGCGAATCCACCCCAAGTCTTACGGCTATTTCGTAAAACTCGTCGTCGGTCGGATCAAGGGCAAAGTTGTACGTTCCGTCGTCGCCAAAGACGCCGAATTCCAGGAGATCGGCTGCCGAGAACACACCCTCCAGCGCTTCGCTCTCGCAGGCAAAAACCGTATCGCCGAGTCCTGACTCTTCGAGCGGTTCACGGTCGCAGATTCCGTCGCGAGGCGTGACATCGGCAACGACATCCGCAATGACCTGAAGTTCGCCGAACGTTTCGGGCTCCTCGAGATAGACGAGCAGGTATGAGCGAACCCGCTCCTGTTCGTCAAAGAAGACCATCGTGATTGTTTCGATACCGCCGAGGGGAATGCTGTTGTAGCCAACGAGGCCCTCATCAGTCCAATCTGGCTGCCCATATGCCTCCAATATCTGGTCAAGTGATCCACCGAGGCGGCCAGCGCGAGCCTCTTCTGGAGAGAGCGCGATGGGTGTTGCGGCTACTGGCGATGCACTCTCTGGCGTTGCCTCGTCGTCCTGAGCCGATGAAGGTAATGACATCACCGTCGCCAGCGCACAGATGACAATCAGCGCTGCAACGCTGACGGCCCGAATTCGACCGCAATTCCAGATGTTCGACCTTGGCGTTCGCAATGCATTCCCCCCGAGCGTGAGTGGCTGACTTCATCGCCACCTGCCGCGTGCAGCGGCCATTGTGCCCAATCAGGGACCGTTCCGTCATCTTCAGGGCTGCGGCCGAAGCGACGCTGCTGGCTCGATTCACAAAGACATATCAGCTACGACGCGGTCGAGGACCACTGGCGGCACTACACTTGGCGCATCTTTCGTCTCTGCATTTCGGAGAACATCATGTCTTACACCAACGCTGACATCGCAGCGATCTTCGAGGAAGTGGCGGACCTGCTCGAGATCGAAGGGGCAAACTCCTTCAGAGTGCGAGCCTACCGGCAGGCTGCGGAAAACATCAGCGACATGGGACGAAGCCTGCAGGATCTGGTTTCTGAAGACGAGGATCTGACGAAGCTTCCAGGAATCGGAAAGGACCTGGCTGGGGCCATACGGGAACTGGTGCTGACCGGGACCTATGTCGACCTTGAGCCCTTGCGACAGCGGGTGAATCCGTCGTTGCGGCAAATCCTGAGGATTCCAGGACTCGGACCGAAAAAGGTGCGCAAGCTTCATGAAGAACTCGGGATCAACACGGTTGAGGACTTGCAGGCAGCGGTCGATCAGCATCAGCTTTCGACTCTGGAGGGTTTCGGCAAGAAAAGCGAGGAGAAGATCGCGAAAGAGCTCGCAGCTGGCCGGACGAAGAAAGAACGTCAGCGGATCGACGAGGTCGAGGAAACGGCAGTCGCATACGAATCACTGCTCAGCGAGGTCGATGGTGTGGAGAGTGTGGCGGCTGCAGGGAGCTATCGACGCAGGCGGGATACGATCGGCGACCTCGATGTACTGGCCGCTTCTCACGACTCCGGACCGGCCATCGACGCATTCGTGGGGTTCGACCGGGTGACTCAGGTCACGGGCAAAGGCGAAACCCGGGCGGCGGTAGTTCTGCGTGGCGGACTGGCGGTCGACCTGCGGGTCGTGGCGCCAGAGAGTTACGGGGCGGCCCTTCTCTACTTCACTGGCTCGAAGGATCACAACATCCTTCTGCGACAGCGGGCGATCGAACGTGGCTGGAAGCTGAACGAGTACGGGCTGCTTCGAGAGGACGACTCGATTGTTGCGGGCACGTCGGAGGAAGAAATCTACCGTGCGCTCGATCTGCCGTACATCGAGCCGGAGCTCAGAGAGAACCGCGGTGAGATCGAATCGGCGGAGGCTGGGACGCTGCCCTCCCTGATCACCGTCGAAGATATGAAAGGTGACATCCACTCGCATACGACCTGGTCGGACGGCAAGGGCTCCATCGAGGAGATGACCAGAGCAGCGCTCGAGCGAGGTCATGAGTACATGGCGATTACCGACCATTCACCACGCCTGGCAATGACGAATGGATTGCGTCCCGAGCGAATCCGGCAGCAGATGGTGGAGATTCGGGAAGTGCAGGAACGCATTCCGGAGATTCGGATACTGCATGGAAACGAAGTGGATATCCTCAAGGATGGATCGCTCGATCAGCCAGACGACATTCTGGCCGAGCTGGAGATCGTGATCGCATCGGTACATTCGCATTTTGAGCTATCGCGCGAAGCGCAGACCGAGCGGGTGATAGCCGCGATCAACCATCCACAGGTCCGAATCATTGGGCATCTGTCGGGTCGGCTGCTGACCCAGCGCGACGGCATCGATCTCGACCTGGAGCAGGTTTTCAATGCGGCCCGGGATGCGGGAGTGGTGATGGAAATCAATGCCGATCCACACCGGCTCGATCTGGATGACAGAGCTGCGAAGTTTGCAAAAGAGATCGGCTGCAGGTTTGTGATCAACACCGACGCTCACCGCCCGAGCGGGTTCGATCTGATGAGGCACGGAGTCAATCAGGCTCGCAGAGGCTGGCTGGAAGCTAGCGATGTGATCAACACCCTATCAGTAGAGAAAATGCTTCAGTCACTTCGGCCGAAGCCTTAACGTACGGTATAGAGTGCCGAAGCAGACGTCATCGAGGGACATGAAGTACCAGCGCGTTCATTCTCAATATCCAGGGAGTTCAGTGCATGCATCCGTTGCTCCAAGCAAACCAAAATGATATTTCCGCTCTCTGCCGACGCTACGGTGTCGCAAAGCTCGAAGTGTTTGGCTCGGCAAACACGACTGATTTCGACGATCAGTGCAGCGATTTTGACTTTCTCGTTGAGTTCGGTGATGGCGGCGATATGTTCCTCAGATTCATGGAGTTCGCGAACGAACTGGAGCAATTGCTTGGACGCCCGGTCGATCTCGTCTCGGAAGAGCGCTTGAGACCGCATTTTCTGGAGAGCATTGCCGCAACCCGAAAGGAAATCTATGCATCCAAAGACGGAACAGTCGCTGCGTAGCGTTGCCGACGCATGCTGGGAAATCGAACTCAATGTGGCAGGAATCTCACTCGAAACATATCGGAACGCCCGTCAAGTCCAGCTGAGCACTGAGAGGCTTTTCGAGATCGTGGGCGAGGCGCTGAGTCGAGCAGAAAGAAGCGAGCCTGAGATCGTCGCCTCAATTCCCAACGCGCGGAACATTATTGGTATGCGAAACAGAATTACCCATGGTTATGACGCGATTGACAATGAAACTGTTTGGACAGCGGCGGTGAAGCATGCTGCTTCGCTACGTGACCAAATCAACGCAATTCTGGAGCAGCACGCGGCCACATCTGGCCCCCTGAATACAACGGAATGAGCGCTCCCTTCAACTGCTTTTTGGCACCAGTTATTGCGGAGTCATCGGATCTGTGAGCTCATGACCAAGTGTGGAGTTCTCTCGCTGAACGGGCCACTCGCGGGGATTCGTATTCTGGCGGTCGAGCAGTTTGGGGCGGGGCCGTTCGCCACGCTCTTTCTGGCCGATCTTGGGGCTGAGGTGATCAAGATCGAGGACCCTGGAACTGGTGGGGATGTTGGTCGGACGATTCCACCGGGCGTCGCGAATGGGGACAGCCTCTACTTTCAGGCGTTCAACCGAAACAAGCGGAGCATTGCCCTCGACCTGAAGGCAGCTGGCGATCGCGCGGTTTTCGAGTCGCTGGTGCGGGATGCGCATGCCGTTTTCAACAATCTTCGTGGTGACCTGCCAGACAAACTGGGACTCACGTATGAGCACCTAAGTGCATTCAATCCCGCAGTTGTCTGTGTGTCGCTTTCGGCATATGGGCGGCAGAGCGAGCGGGCAGACGAGCCGGGCTATGACGCGCTGGTGCAGGCTGAGGCAGGTTGGGCCGCTCTGACCGGTGATCCAGATGGCCCTCCCACAAGGAGCGGACTGCCATTGGCGGATTATGCTGCTGGTCTGACTGCGGCACTCGCGCTCGTGTCTGGATTACTGGACGCGCAAAGGACCGGGAAGGGTCGCGACCTGGATACATCGCTCTACGATGTGGCCCTCAGCATGCTGGCGTACCAGGCGACCTGGTTGCTCTCTGATGGCGTCGAGACCAGGAGGCACTCACTCTCGGCACATCCGACCATCGTGCCGTTCCAGTTCTTCGAAACCTCGGACGGATTCATTGCGGTGGCCTGCGCTAAGGAGAAATTCTTCAGAAGCCTGGCGGCGCTGATCGAGTTGCCTGAGCTGACCAGTGATGTCCGGTTCAGCACGTTTGCGAACCGGCTCGAGCACCGTGATGCATTGATCGCCATTCTTTCCGCTCGATTCCGGCGGGAAACCAGCGCTTTCTGGCTGGAGCGACTGAACGGTGCCGTGCCAAGCGCTTGGGTTCGATCGATGAACGAGGCACTCGCTACGGAGGAGCTGAGCGAGCGGGGGCTTCTCGCGGAGTTTGATCATGACTCGTTCGGCGTCGTCCGGTCTGTCGGGCTGCCGATTCAGGTGGACGGATACGAGCCAACCTATCAGCGCGGGCCAATCCTGGACGAATTCCGGTCGTCGCTCCCTCCCGAAATGAAGCCAGACTGACAAACACCAAGGTCGAAGCGTTTCGCGGTCATCGCTCGTTCGCAAACCAGATGCGTTGAGTGCCAGGCGGAATGTCATCGAGCTGGATACGCCAGGGCGTGAGCTTGAGGACACCCCAGCGCGGATCGTCTGGTCCGCCAAAGAGGAGTGTGGGATCGTAGCCCAGGGGTTCCGGCGTTGAGGCGAAGAGATTCCAGGCATTCAGGGTACGGAGGGAATCCGTTTCCCAGGTAGCAACACAGTCGACGTAGACCGGTTTCGTGATGTCGGAAACGTATGCCAGTGACATATGCGGATTGACCGCGAGGTGCTTGGCCTTGAAGGAATCTGGGAACGTCCCGACCCACCCTGTTGATCCGTCCCAGATCGGATGAAGAACGCGAGAGCGGGGCCGGCCCTTGCGATCGATCGTCGCAGCGTTGCACCAGACCATGCGGTTGACCCGCTCCAGGAACATTCCCTCGATTTCCGCAAATGTGTTCACATCGACTCGCACAAACAATCCTTTCTGACCAGCGAATGATGCATTTGGCTTGCCGTCAACTTCAACTGACAACCAGAGACGCACTTTAGCGAGCGATCCACGCGAATGCCAGCAGGCCAACCGAGCTGGCGGCGATTGGAAATGCTGCCATTACGCCAACTCGGTGGCGAAATCGATACAGCAGCATGTGTGCCACGACGGAGAGGGAGACGATCGCGGTCGCGGCGAACATGCGAGACGAGAGGTCGTCTGCAACCACAGTAGCACCCATAAGCATTGTGCTCAGACCAAGAAGGGCAAACCAGCAGACCCGGATCGCTCTGGTCTCGCCGAGTCGGGTGGTGAGATTGTCGATGGCTGCGGCACGATCCGGTTCGATGTCCGGGAGGGCCTGAGCGATATGAATCGCAAGTCCCCCAAGGACACCGAGGGGAAACAGGGCGAGCATTGCTGTCTCAAAGACTTCGAAGGAAACTGCGATCCAGATTGGGAGAAGTGGCAAGGCGACCACGTAGGGCAGCCAGGAAAGAGGCGTCCGCTTGAACCAGATGCTGTAGACAACGCCAATGGCATTGCCGAGCGTGAGGAGGAGAAGCGATTGCCAGCCGAACGTGGCACCAGCGACCAGCATGAGCAGCAGACCAGCGATTCCCAGACTGCGAGCACCATTGATCGTGACGATGCCGGATGGAATCGGCTTATCGGGCTTGGTGAGCTGATCGGACTCGACATCGACCAGCTCGTTGACGACTCCGACAACTACCTGGCCGCCGAGCAGTGCAAGCAGCAGCCGAAGCAGCGAACTGACCGTGAGCTCGTCACCGACGATGATGATGGATAGGATCGCAGTCGCCGAAAGTACGGCCACTATGGGGACGAAGTGGGGCAATCGTATGTAAGCGAGCACACTGGCTTTCATAGCGCTGGAGTATGACGTGTCGGGTGGCAGGCGAACCTGGCAGATCAACGGTGCTGGGCAGTTAGGATATGCGGGTATTCGCATTCAGAAGGACTTCGCGCAACCGAGAGGCAGGCACCCTTGTACGCATGTATCCGGCCTACCCACTCGACGAGGCAAAGGGTCCGGCTGAAGCCAGGCTGTTTCGTTGATCGGAGCTGAGACGGATCTGGACCAAATTGCCTGCAAATCACATCGATCCACAGGTTCGAGGACTTGCAGGCTCCGGTGGTGGTGCTGGTCGAACTCGAACACGCCTACCAGCAGACGCGAAATGCACTCGCGCATGCGGGGTGGACATGCGCGCAACATCATCTGGTGGTGTTGGGCGAACTTCCCGAACCTCGCTCCGGAGAGCCGTAGGGACAGCTACTCTCTGGCTTCTGTGCCGGCGCTGAACGCAATAGCCAAATCGCAGTCGGTACTTCAATGTGCAATCGGCCCTACGCCTTTGAGGAAGTTTGTTTCAAACGTGATTGACTGATCAGATCAACTCCGGCAAACTTCGACAGTCCGCACAATGGCGAGATACGCCGGTACATTCAGTCATCTACGTAGCCCTTTCGAAGCCAGGTAGAAGTCACCACCATGATGACGCTCGTTCTCCAACGACTCATTGGTCTGATTCCCGTTCTGATCGGGATCACAGTGGTGGTGTTCGCGCTGATGCAGATGATTCCCGGCGACGTTGCGCAGGCGATGCTTGGGCTGACAGCCAGGCCCGAGGATGTCGCGAATCTGCGCGAGGCGCTCGGGCTCAACGAACCAATCTACGTTCAATACTTCAAGTGGCTTAGCCGCGTCGTCCAGGGAGATCTGGGAATATCGTTGCAGCAACGAACAGAGGTGCTGCCATTTGTCCTGGGGCGGTTTCAGAACACCCTGATCCTGACAATAGCGGCGACCATTATCTCGCTCCTCATTGGATTGCCGGCCGGCATTATCTCTGCGACCCGGCAGTATTCGATCTTCGATCGGCTGAGCATGCTGGTCGCCTTGTTCGGAAACAGCATGCCGGCGTTCTGGCTGGGCCTGATGGCGATCCTCGTTTTCTCGCTGCGACTGGGATGGTTTCCAACAGGCGGGATGTGGCCGATGGTTGGAGATCGGACGTTGCCGGTTCTGCTGCAACACCTTGCGCTTCCGGCGATCACGCTGGGCGCAGCATCGGCAGCCATCACCGCGAGAATCACGCGTTCTTCAATGCTCGAAGTGATTCGGCAGGACTACGTCAGAACTGCGCGGGCCAAGGGACTCAATGAGCGAATTGTGCTCATGCGACATACGCTCAAGAACGCTCTCCTGCCGATTCTCACTGTAGTGAGCATCCAGTTCGGGTTCCTTCTCGGCGGCGCGGTCCTCACTGAGACGGTATTCAACTGGCCGGGCATCGGACTGGCGCTCTACAACGCAATCTCGTTCCGTGACTATCCAGTCGTACAGGGAGGGGTGCTGGTCGTGGCCGTTGCGTTTGTAATGGTGAATCTTTTCACCGATCTGCTTTATGCCGTCGTCGATCCACGCGTTCGATACGGATAGTGACTCGCACGTATGTCGACCGTCGTCTCTGAACCGATCAAGCAGTTGTCGCCGCCGGGCGGAACGACGGCGCTCGATCGCATGTCGAATCGCCAGTCACAGCTTGGCTTGATCTGGCGCAGTCTGAAGCGGGACCGATTCGCGCTGGTAGGTGGCGGCATCGTCCTTCTGGCGGTGCTCTGCGCGCTGACCGCTCCCTGGATCAGCCCACACGACCCCCTGGCCCAGAACTCGCAGATCCGGCTGTCTCCCATTGGCACAGACGACCATATCCTCGGAACCGATGGCAATGGCCGAGATATTTTGAGTCGCCTGATTTATGGGAGCCGGACGGCACTCATGGTCGCAATCGTGCCGGTGCTTGCCGCTGGAATGCTTGGGATGGTCATCGGGCTGGCAGCTGGCTATTTTGGCGGCTGGGTCGACTCGGTGCTCATGCGCTTCTGCGACATTCTGTTTGCGTTTCCTGCAATTCTGCTAGCCATCGCGATCGTCGCCGCGCTCGGACCCTCATTGCTGAACGCGATGATGGCACTGGCCATCGTGTTCATTCCTGCGTTTGCGCGACTGGTTCGCTCGGCAGTGCTGACCCTACGGACCCGGGAGTTTGTCGTCGCTGCTCAAGCGTCAGGAGCACCGTCGCAACGGGTGATTGGCCGCCACATTCTCATCAATGTTGTGCCGACGATTATCGTGTTCGCTACCCTGCAAACCGGCCAGATGATCATATTTGGCTCTGCATTGTCGTTTCTGGGTCTCGGTGTGCAACCACCAACTCCGGACTGGGGAACGATGGCGAATGATGGCCGAAATTCGATGCTTATCGCTCCGTGGGTAACGACGATTCCGGGTATCGCGATCTTCATGGTGGCGGTTGGGTTCAACTTGCTTGGCGATGGCCTGCGCGATGCGCTTGATCCGACGATGAAAACCTGATGCGAATGGACGAAACACGACCCGTTTACAGCCAGGCAGCGGAAAAGGAGGTGCCGCTTATCGCCGAGACTGTCGTGATCAGTGAACCGGCACAATGCCGGTTCGATGTGGCGCGCGAATGTCGCTCGCCATGAATTGTTAAGGAGGAGCCATGTCTCGAGAAGATTTCGCCAGCATTCTGATGGACGGATCGCTTTCCCGGCGGGAGTTGATCCGCCGGCTCGGTGCCATTGGCATTGCCGCTCCGGTTGCGTCGGTGATAGCCGCGCAGGTATCGCCTGTTGCTGCCGCACCTGGCAGTCGGGCCATGATTCGCAGGGACTTTGCGCAGGAGCCCACTGACGCCGTCCTGATCGTTGGAACCGAAACGGACATCGAAGGTTTCGACCCGGGTCACGCTGGCGCGCTGGCCACGACCCGCGTCAACAACAACGTGCTCGAGGGACTGCTGAAGTACACACCAGGGACCGTCGATATGGAGCCACTCCTCGCAACAGAAGTGCCATCGCTTGAAAACGGCGGAATATCTGAGGATGGTCTGGTCTACACCTACAACCTGCGGGAGGGAGTGACCTTCCACGATGGAGCACCTTTCAACGCGGAAGCCGTGAAGGTTAGCTACCAGCGCCTGTATGACACTGAATTCGAGTTCTACGACGAAACGAACACATCCGGGTTCTTCCTGGCAGGTTTGACGTCCGTGGATGTGGTCGACGAGTACACCGTTAGCTTCACCCTGGGCGCACCGAACTCGGCGTTCATGGAACTGACAAACGTCTATTCCGGCAAGGTCATGAGCCCGCTGGCGATCACTTCGATGACCCAGCCGGATTGGAACGAGCAGGGGTTTGGCACCGGCAAGTACACCGTGACCGCGTGGGAGCGAGGAGTACGAGCCGAACTGGAGCGATTTGACGGTTACTGGGGTGACCTGCCCCCGATCAAGACGCTCATCTTCCGGCCAATTCCTGAGCCCACGGCCCGTGTTGCGGCTCTTCTGAATGGTGAAGTCGACATGATCGTGGTGGTGCCGCCCGACTCGATTCAGGTGATCCAGGAGCAGGAAGGCCTGACCTATGACCAGGGTCCCAGCCTGCACTACTGGTTCATTCAGCTGAATACGACTGCAGCGCCGTTCGATGATGTGCGGGTGCGTCAGGCCGTGAACTATGCAGTGGACAAGGTCGGGCTGACGCGAGACGTTCTGCAGGGCTCTGCCGAGCCGGCAACCCAGCCGATGCCATCGGCCAATTGGTCGTTCAACCCCGATGTGGTCGGGTATCCGTACGACCCGGACATGGCACGGACGCTGCTCTCGGATGCGGGGTACGAGGACGGCTTCGACACGACGATGATCATTCCGCAGTCGGGATCGGGCATGATGATCCCGGTGCAGATGAACGAATTCATCCAGGGCAACCTGCGCGATGTTGGCATCAACGTCGAAATTCAGTCGTTCGAGTGGGTCAGTTACCTCGGCATCTGGGCGCAGGGACTGAATGAAGACGTGACGATGGGCAACCAGTCGATCATGGCCAGCGACCCGTATGTGGCGAACTTCCTGCTCGATGGCGGATTTACCCCTGCCGAGGGCGGCTGGAATATTGGGTATTACCAGAACGAGGAAGTCGACCAGCTGCTGGCCGATGCGCTCGCCACCGCCGACCAGGACGCACGGCGGGAGCTGTATTACGAAGCCTGGGCCAAGATCACCGAGGATGCGCCCTGGATCTTCGTTTGCAACGATCTGCAGCCGATGGCGTACAAGAATTCAGTGCAAGGCTATCTGACGAACCCGGCGTATGTGATCGATTTCTCGACGATTTCGATCTCTGAGTAGCCGCTGTTCACGCATGGGCCGGGACAGTCGTCCCGGCCCCTTCCATCGTCTGGGCGGGAAGGAGAACACGCATGACGTTTTCTATTGCGGCGAAGTGCGCTGAAACTGGTCAGTTTGGGGTGGCGGTGAGCACCAAGCTGCTGTGCGTCGGGGCCCTCTGCCCGTTTGTGAAGGCTGGCGTTGGAGCGATTTCGTCGCAGTCGTTTGTCAACCCGTATATCGGAGTGCACGGACTGCGGTATCTCGAAGAGGGCATGGATGCCGAGTCGGCGATGCGACGGCTCGCGGAGGAAGACGAGGGGCGGGGTTTGCGGCAGTTCACTGTTGTCGATCGGGAGGGTCGGTCGGCGGCGTTTTCTGGCGACGATTGCGTGCAGTGGTTTGGTCACCGTACCGGCAGCGACTACGCAGCGGCCGGGAATATGCTGACCGGCGCGGACGTTGTTGACGGGATTGCAGAGTCGTTCGAATCGACAACCGGGCAGCCATTTGGCGAGCGGCTGATGCAGGCACTGGAAGCGGGACAGGCACCCGGCGGTGACAAACGCGGCCGGCAATCAGCGGCGATGGTGATCTACAGCACCGAGGAATACCCACTGGTCGATCTGCGGATTGACGATCATACCGATCCGGTTGCCGAGCTGCGGCGGCTTTGGGGCTTGTACAACGACCAGCTGGCCGGGGTGATGAGCATGCTGCCGACGAAGGAACATCCGTTTGGGCTGTTCGATATGGACCAAATCCGGGAGCACTTGCCAGAATGACCGACGCCGCGACCCCAGCAGCCTCACCTGTTCCCCGGGATCTCGATCGAGTCCAGCTTCCGGCCGGGCTGGGGATGTCGAGCATTGTCGAGTATCTGAACTCGCTGCCGGATGATGTCGACTCGATGACGTTTCGGGATGTGACCTCGACATCAAACAGCGCGACGGTGGTGTATCTGGCCAACGAGGATTCACCAACACCAGAGTTCGGAATGGTGGTGGCGATCCTGCTTGAGCCGAACGACGACGCGGAAGCAGTCGTGCTCGAGGTGGCGACAATCCGCTGGGGAAGGGAAGAGCTACACCAGGTGACCGAACGGAGCAGTGACTCCCCTCAGGCGAGTGGCAACGTGGCATATCGGGCATTTGCCCGGAGTTTTCCGCCGGGGCAGTTTGTGATCCCAAACCGGTCGGTCCATTTCCTGATCTGGTACCGGGGCGGCGACGAAGTGGCATTCATGGTGATTGCCCATAGCGCGCCGGCGCGGGAGTCGCTGGTGGCGGCGGTGGTGGAGACGCTGGGAGATGGGAAATAGGAAATGGGAAATGGGAAATGGTCGACCCCAAACCCCTTACCCCTCTGCTGAGGGGTAAGGGGCTTCTAGTAGTTGGTGGATGGGTATGCGGCGGGATCGACCTTGCCGACGATTGACCTGTTGTAGAGTCGTGATGATGCTAGCCAAGGAGGCGAGTGACATCATCGTTCGACCCGGATCCTGTATTGCGCCGGGTTGGGATTGCGGCTCGGGAGCCGGCCGATAACCAGCCGGGGCTACGCGCTGCCCAGGCGTGCGGTCCTACCTCGAAGTGCCGCTGTGGCGGATCGACTGAGGTGGTGCGGCTGGAACACGAGTGGCTTGCGGGAGTGTGGGCCACCTGACGATTCAGCTTCCGTTGCAATGTAACGGTTTCGGTGTTTCTCCGTTCTTGATGGTAGCGGTGTTTTCGAACGGGTAGTGCGGCGGGTCACGCTTTGCAGATCGCGAGTCGACACGATTTGCCGGGCAGTGACAGGTGCAGAATGTCGCACGTCCGACGATAACCGGCCGCGTTGTGCTGTACAGGAGGAACGCGATGAATCGTTCGACCGTGCTTTCGATATGTGTTCTGGCGGGAATGCTGGTACTCGGCGGTGCCGTGGCCCCGGCGATTGGGATCGGAGGTGCATCCGCGCAGGATGCTACTTCTCCGACGTTGCCTGCTGCACCCGACCCTTCGCTCTGCCTGGTGGAGCCCCGCTCGATCGACGAATTTACGATATCTGAAGCGACTCCGGACGAATCCGAGGAACCGGCGCCAGGATTCACGATTCCGGCAGGGAGGCCGGCCGATCAGGCGACGATCGATGCGATTACCAACACGGTGATCGAGGCGGCAGCCTGCATCAACGCGCGCCAGTTCCTGAGTCTGGAGAATCTGTATACCGACGCGGGCTGGCATGGTGGCGAGGTCGACGAGTTCTATTTCGGCATGCTGTCGGCGACTCCCGAAGCTGCTGCTGAAGAGGACTACTATGCGATTTTTGCGGTTGAGCTTGTGCAGGTTCTGGGTGACGGGCGCGTCGCGGCTGTCGTGCAGTTCCAGGATGAGGGTGTCGGCGGGGTCGATCTGATGGTCTTCGCCGAGGAAGACGGGCGCTATCTGAACGATGTGTGGGTCGATGGCCCGTTTGATATCGAACCGGATTTCAGCGCATTCGAGTAGCTTTGCTGGACGCGTTGCCAATACACACAGATGTTAACGACGGGCTGGAGTGCGACTCTGGCCCGTTGTGGTGTTGCGGCGACGACCGGGGCCCGGTCAGTGCGTCGATGAGAAACGTGCAAGGAACCTGTTCTGCTCAGTCGAGTATCTCGCATTCTTCTTTGCATCGACGTAGCTGCGCTGTCAACGAGCTGGACGGAATCACTGTCGAGCTACGCAATTCGAAGCTCAGGGATGTCCTGGTAGTCCGATCGATTGCGTGTGACCACTACGAGGTTGTGTTCAAGTGCCGTTGCGGCGATGATCAGGTCGAGCGCCCTCGATCGAACCCGCTTTCCGCCGGCACTCAGTTCGTGACGCACCTCAGCGCAGAGCCGCGCAGTGACAACCGAAAACGGCAAAACCGGCACTCCTGCGAGTAATTCTGCGAACTGCCGCTGACTGACCAATGGATCACGTGTCCGAAACGTTCCCTCAAACGATTCCATGTACGTGATGATACTTATCGCGATCCCAGCCGGAACCAGGCCCTCCACCAGTGCGGTGGCGGCGTGGTCCATTTGGAGGTAGTCAATGAAGACATCACTGTCGATCAGATATTCCATCGGTTAGGCAGGACGACCTGTGCTGTCCTGCGTGCGCTGTTCGCGAATCGCTTGTTTGAATGCCTCAATATCTATCCCCGCCAGTACTCCGGCGCTTCTGCGAAGGGAGGCCAGCGCTTTGGCTGGATCGTAGTTCTCCAGCGTGACCGTTTCTTCTCGCTCGATGCGAAAACGAGAGCCGCCGGATTCGACAGTAACTGGTGCTGATCCGATTCCCTCCAAGAGTTTGGCAGTTTCGCTTTCCGGTTCGATGTGGATAGGCTTTTGTTCGGCCATCTCAAGCACTCCCTGAGGTTCACTTTGCCATTCGTGGCAGAAGCCTACCTCATCAGCGGAAGTGTTTCAGGGCAGCAGGAGCTGGTACGCACATTTGCCCATCGCACTTTCTTGCTGCTATCTTCGTTGGCCGCGAAGGCTCGCGCATTCAACCCCGACGACCTGATGTATTCCCGAGTGACGGTTACATGAGTGTTTCTATGCTGATGGTTCGACGGTTTGTTGAAGATGCGCTCACTGCAATCGGACCGCGATGAGGGTTGAGAGTCGTCTCAGACGGTTGAGAGTACAGCCGGATCACGCTCCGAGCACCGCCGGACGAGAACCTCGACGGGAAGGTGATTCATGACGGACAACACGATTCGGGTCATGATCGAGATCGGCAAGAAGCGGAAAAAATGGGTCGCGGTGGCGTTCGACTGGCCGGGTTGGGAACGGAACGGCAAATCCGAAGCGGACGCGCTGCAAGTACTGGAGCAGTACCGACCACGCTTCCGAAAGGTAGCTGAGCTGGCCGGGCTGGCGGAGGAGTTTGACGGGGCCGGCGATCCTGACATCGTTGAGCGGGTGGGCGGGTCGAGCACGGCTGATTTCTTCGGCGTTTCACAGATCTCTGCAGCTTCTGAACATGAACCGATGTCGGAACAAGAGTGCGAGCGCAAGTTGGCGCTGCTGCGAGCTTGCTGGGCGTATTTTGACGATACCCATCCTCGCGTTTCCGCCGAGCTGCAAAAGGGGCCGCGCGGGGGTGGACGCGATCGGGACAAAATCGTGCGGCACACCTACGGCGCAGAGACGGAATACGCCAGAAAGATCGGGATCAGGGACGAGCCAGAACAGACCCCTGAATCGCTGCGCATCTACCGTGAGGACTTTCAGAATGCGATTCGCACTCTGAACGCAGAGGGCAAGCCGGCTCGCACCTGGACGCTGCAGTTTCTGATCCGGCGAACGTGCTATCACATGCTGGACCATGCCTGGGAAATGGAAGACAAGGATCTTTCCAGTTTTGACTGACGGACTTGCTGTCGCCAACGTCCAGGTCGAGCGGACGATCACACGCCAGCCAGTGCATCGCCTTCAGCTATAGCCCAATGACCGTCGATGGATCGGCATTCGAGAGTGGACGAACATAGCCAAAGACGTGTCGATTCTGGATCGCCTCGAGCGACTAAAGAGCGAAAGGAGTGAAAACCATGCAAAAGTTGCAGTATTCAGTCGAGATCGATGCGCCGAGGGAGCATGTTTGGGAGACGATGCTGGGAGACGAGACCTATCGTCAGTGGGTGGACGTGGCCTGGCCGGGTTCGCGATTCAAGGGTGAATGGACGCAAGGCACGGAGATCAGCTTCCACGGCGGCGAGGGACAGGGTGGCACGCTGGCGCACCTGACGATTGTCGAGCCCTTCTCGCGCGTCCATGCCGAGCACGTCGCTGTGATCGGTGAGGATGGGGCCGCGGATCGGGAGAGCGAAATGGCCAAAGATTGGATCGGCACGTTGGAGCACTACACGTTCACCGACAAAGATGGCGGAACCGAGCTCGTGGTCGATATCACGACCTCCCCTGACTGGGTGGAGATGTTCGACAGTGGCTGGCCAGCCGCGCTGCAGGCACTGAAGCAACTCAGTGAAAAAGGATAACGCAACCATGCGGAAGGTGATCACAAGCACGTTCCTCACCATTGACGGAGTAATGCAGGCTCCAGGCGGACCCGACGAGGACCGGTCAGGTGGCTTCGAACACGGAGGGTGGTCGTTTCATTATTGGGACGAGATGATGGGTCAGGTGATGTCGGATGAGATGGCACAACCACACGACCTCCTGCTCGGTCGCAAAACCTATGAGATTTTTGCGGCGCACTGGCCACACGCAGGAGACGCTCCCGAAGCGGTGATTATCAACAACGCCAGGAAGTACGTCGCGTCTCGAACCCTCACG
>JBGTJM010000080.1:0-1617 GCA_041745115.1 Thermomicrobiales bacterium | reverse complement strand
ATGGTGTATCTGGCTCCTCAGGCAGCGGGGAGTACCTGGTATCCCTTCAGCTTTCTGATGCCGATCGAGCAGAACGAGCCATTTCTTTCGTCTGCCCTGGAGACTGTTGGCCGGCTTGTTGCGTCTGTCGAAGATGCTGGGATTACCCGTGAGCGGATCGTGCTGGCTGGATTCTCGCAAGGCGCTTGCCTGGCCTGCGAGTTTGCGGCGCGCAATGCAGCCAGATATGGTGCGGTGCTGGCATTTTCGGGTGGTGTGATCGGTGCAGATGAGACCCCGAGAGACTACGCCGGCTCGCTCTCGGGAACGCCGGTGTTTCTCGGATGCAGTGATGTCGATCCGCATATTCCTCTAGCTCGGGTCGAGACAACCGCCGAGATCATGGAACAATTGGGAGGGAGCGTCGACAAACGGATCTATCCTGGCATGGCACATACGATCAACCGGGACGAGATCGCCGCAGCATCTGCGATGGTTCGCACGCTCTCCAGCATTGAGCGCCAGTGATGGCGGCAGACGAGCTGCTGCAGTCCGCGATTATGGATCGACTCAGAGTTTTGTGTTTGGGGATGCCCGAAGCAGAAGAAGTCGAAGCCTGGGACGTGCCGACATTTCGAGTGCGAAACAAGATTTTCGCCATGGCCAGGACAGGAGACGGCCGACTGTCGGTTTCCTGTAAAGCGCCAAGGGGCATCCAGGAAATCCTCGTAACACGTGAGCCGAGCCGATATTACGTGCCTGCGTACACCGGACACAATGGCTGGATCGGGATTTGGCTCGATGTGGATGATGACTGGGAACCTGTCGAAGAAGCCATACTGGAAAGCTACCGAATGACCGCTCCGAAGAAGCTGGCAGCGGTCATCCAGAGCGCCGCTGGCGAATAGGTAGTCCCCGCACCTAGATTTTCATGCGTGGATCGAGCGCATCCCGGAGACCATCTCCAATCAGGTTGACGGCCAGCACTGTCAGCACAATTGCCACTCCGGCAGGTATCCAGAGCCACGGCGCTGACTCGAGCACGCTGATATTTCGAGCGACATTCAACATGTTGCCCCAGCTCGGTGTTGGCTGCTGCACTCCAAGACCGAGAAAGCTCAGCCCGGCTTCGAGCAGGATCGCGACGGCGATGCCCAGCGTGGAATAGACGACGATCACATCAACCACATTTGGCATAGCGTGCAACGAGATGATGCGGCGGGTGGGGACGCCTACCGATCTTGCCGCAGTGATATATTCGGTTTCCCTCACCGAGAGAATTTTCGCCCTGACCAGTCGACACGGAATCGGCCAGGTCAACAGGCCAATCACCAGGATCGTATTCTGAATGCCTGGTCCAGCAAGCGCGGCAACAGTCACAAAGATCACGATGGGTGGGAAGGTCATGATCACGTCGGTGAATCGCATGATCAACATGTCAACCTTGCCGCCGAAGAACCCTGCCATGGATCCGAGCAAAATCGCGATCGCGACCGAGATCATGACAGCCAGAACACCGACCATAATGGAAACGCGACCCGCGTAGACCACTCTGGCGAAGACGTCTCTGCCAGTGCGGTCAGTGCCCAGCCAGTGATCCCGTGACGGGCCCTGATTGCGGGCCAGGAGGTCGATGTG
>JBGTJM010000079.1:0-3486 GCA_041745115.1 Thermomicrobiales bacterium | reverse complement strand
TGCGATTCCGACCACAGCTGGAACCGGCAGCGAGGTAACTCGCAGCTCTGTGATCAACGACACAACCCGGCAGGTCAAAATTTCACTGCGAGACTCTCAGATCGCGCCCAGGATCGCGTTGGTCGATTACGAGCTGACCATGAACCTGCCGCCAGCGCTGACGGCGGCCACCGGGATGGATGCGCTCACGCACGCGGTCGAGGCATATACCGGCAAGCGAGCCAGCTCGATCACCGATGGACTGGCTATCCAGGCGATTCGAATGATCGCCGAGCATCTGACTGCCGCAGTGCGCGATGGCCGCGACCGGCATGCTCGCGAGGCGATGATGCTGGCGAGCACCATTGCTGGAATGGCATTCAGCAATGCCGACGTCGCTGCCGTTCACTGCATCGCAGAAGCGATTGGGGGTCGGTACGACACGCCGCACGGCGTCGCGAATTCACTATTTCTTCCGTATCTCTTTGCTTACAATAGCGACTGGGCTCCAGAGCGGCATGCGCGGGTCGCTGTTGCCCTCGGAGTGGCAACTCCGGACCAACGTCCGGTAGACGCGTCTGAACTGGGCGCGCAGTACCTTGAGAAGCTGGCGTCAGATATCGAGATTCCCCCGCTGAAGGACATCCTCGGTATTTCCATCGACGACTTCCCCTGGATCGCCGCCGCTTCCGCTCAGAATCTGTCCAACGCCAGCAATGCTCGCCCAATGACGGAGACTGACTATCTGCAGATACTCGATCAGGCATGGAATCACTGATCGATTTGCTGACAGGCTCAGGCATCAGTCTGTGATGATCCGGGCACAAACGGCAGAATCCAGTACACTCCTAGCCTACATTTTGGGTTTATCGAGCAGACCATGGAAGTGGCGATGATTGAGCGAACAACGCCAGTGGAAACTGGTGACGAGACAGTAGATGCGGCCGAGACGACATCCGCAGAGGCAGAAGTGACTGAAGTGCACGCAGAGAATACGGCTCAGACAGAGCCAGCCGAAGCAGCGGCCACTGAGACAGAACCCGCTGTGCTTTCCAGTGACCCGGGCAGCGAAGCCCCTGTAGCTGACGAGACCACCGAGTTGGTTGCCGAAGAAGTCGAAGGGGAAGAGCTACTTCGTGGCGAAGGGTCAGCGCCCGAACCATCTACCGATGGGTCGGACGAAGCCGTCGAATCCACCCATTCGCCAGACGCCGAAGACGTCGCGCCAGAGGTCACCGCAGAGGCAATCTCCGATGCGATCGAGAGTCACCCTGCATCCGAATCACCGAATGGCTCAGTCGACGAGCCCGCCGCAGATCTCACAGCAGAAGCAGTAACGGACGAAATCGATAGTGGATCAGATGCGCCCCAAGGTGATTCGCCAGCGTCAGATGCTGCCGCTACCGACGTTACCGCGGAAACGCTCACGGACAATGTCGACGCAAGCGCTGCGGCGAGTGCAGAGCCAGCTGTCGCGCAGCCCGACTCGGGCAGCAGTCCTGATGCAACCGCCAGTGGTGAGCCTGCCTCGGAGAGGTCAGAGCCGGTCCTGGCGGCCGACGCTATAGCCGCGCCAGCCAAAGCTGCCGCCGAAGCAAAGGCAGAGGAGGACAGGACACCGGTCGTCGTAGCGCAGGAGCTCACGTGGGGTTTTGTCGATACGGTCGGCAGAGTTCACCAGAAAACGACGGAGCACTTTCGCGGACGTGCAATCGGCAAGATTGCCGGGAGCGGAGAGCTGCAGATCGCCGAGTTCGAGTCCAACTTCGGCCCGTTGTTGAAGGAAGTCGAGATCCTCGAATCAGATGCGGTAACCGCGAAGAACAAAGTGGCGGTTGTTGGTCGGGTACGAAAGATGAAGGGCACTGCCGGGCGAGCCGAAGCCCTGGGAGATTTCGACAGTCTGTTCGCGCGCCTGAACGCCCTGGAGCAGCAACTGCAGGCCGAGATCGAAGCACGGCGAGCCGCCAAGGAAGCGCTGATCGAACAGGCCGAAGCAATCAAGGAATCGACTGACTGGAAGGTGACCGGCGAGGCCTACAAGGCCCTCTTCCTGCAATGGAAAGAAGTTGGAGCTACCGGTCGAGAGGCGGACGACTCGCTGTGGGCCCGGTTCATCGGTGCTCGGGAGTACTTCAACGTTCGGCGGGGAGAGCACTTCAACCAGCGACAGGAACAGTGGGAGGCCAATCGCCTTCTGAAGCAGGATGTGATCGTTCGCGCTCACGAGCTCAGCATTTCCGATCAGTGGAGACCGACTGGGGATGCCCTGCGAGCACTCTTCGATGAATGGAAGAAGATCGGGAGTGCCGGCCGTCAATCGGATGAAGAGCTCTGGCAACAGTTCAGAGGAGCCCAGCAGCATTTCTACGATCGCCGGAACGCCGCCTATGAGGAAAACAAGCAGCGCAAAGAGAGCCTTTGCCAGCGAGCTGAAGATCTGCGCGAGTCAAAAGACTGGGAAGCCACGGTCGAAGAGATGAAAGCGCTGATGGCCGAGTGGAAAACGGTTGGCACCTCCGGCAAGCGAGACATCGATGATGTGCTCTGGAATCGGTTCCGGGGGGCACAGAATCAGTTTTTCGATCGGCGGTATGCCGAGGCATCGGCTCGAGAGCAGGAAGAACGCAGCCAGTCCCAGAAAAAGGAGGAGATTGCGACCCAGATCGAATCGCTTGCGTACTCTTCAGATCCCATTGCGGCAGCCGACGAGGCTGTAGCGTTGCGAGCGCAGTTCGATGCGCTCCCACCCATCCGGAAGGATCGGGAAGAGGCCCTGCAGCGACGGATTCGCAAGACTATGGGCGACATCCGGGTGAACGCCGCAGCCGAAGGCGCGAGACGATCGGTCTCCTGGCAGGGGAAGCTCCGTGAAGCCCTGGATCGATCGCAGGGACAAATCGAGAGTCTGAAGGCAACCGTTGCGAGTCAGGAGGCGTCGCTCGACGCACTGAAAGCGTCGATTGCTTCCGCGAGTGCCGACGAGAAGGCTCCACTCGAACAGCAACTGCAGGAGCTGTACGAAAGTATTTCGTACAACCAGGCTGAGATCGCACGGTTGAGTGGCTCGATGACAGAGATCTCAGACAGTGTCAACGCAACCTGAATGTCGGCCTGGCTTGGAGACACTGCCCGGCCGGGCTTTCTCACCGCTTTGTTGATCACTGCTCGACCTGATACTTTCGCCACGGGAGCGCGATCCGCTCGATGAGCGCCACCAGGACAAACAATGCGACCGCCATTGCTGCCAGCAGCGCCACGCAGGCAAAAACCACATCAGTTCGCAGACTGGCATTCGCGATCACAATGGTGTGACCGAGACCAGAATCTGAACCGACAAACTCGCCGATCACTGCCCCAATCACTGCCACCGCAACCGCCACCCGCAGTCCGGAAAAAAACGCTGGCAACGCTCCAGGTGCCTGCACCCAGAAGAAACGTTGCATGCGGTCAGCACCCATGGCCCGAAAGAGATCGAGCAACTCTCGATCAGCGGCACGCAAACCG
>JBGTJM010000078.1:0-1824 GCA_041745115.1 Thermomicrobiales bacterium | reverse complement strand
CGGGAAACAGCTTGTACTCGCATCTTCGGCAATCCATCCAAATCTGCTGCGGGGCACGACCGGAAACATGTTGACTGCACAATAGCGCGAATAATTTGCTGGTGCAATGAGTTTCATCATGCATCAGCGCAGCGAATCGATTTTGGCGTCCAATGATGCGTATCGGGTGTTCAACTGGAGCGTTCTATCCCGAGGTGGAAACGGTGGATTCCATCGAACTGGCAGCGTCGCTCGGTGTTCGGGATGTGGAGCTGCTCTTGCAGACCAGGTCCGAGTACGAGACCAGCTACTTCGCTCGGGTCAGACGTGCCGCTGGACGGTCGAGCGTCACAATCAATTCAGTACACGTGTTTCAGGGGCTCCATCACTTCCAGGATCCCTACAAGCCAAGAGCTCGCGAAGCACACACACTTTTTGAGCTGGCGATTCGAGGCGCAGCCTCTCTCAGGGCCCGGGTTATCGTCTGGCATGGTCTGTGTGGTCCACCAGACTCAGAATCCATCGATCAATTGGCCCACGTAGCGAGCGATCTGGCGGAACTCTGCCTTGAACACGATGTGATTCTGGCAATCGAAAATGTGTCCTGGTGCCGAATAGCGCAGACACGTCACGTGCTCGCCCTCAACGCCCTGCTGACCGATCTGCCCAACCAGGCCTCGATCGGATATACATTCGATCCGTTCCAGGCCGCAGAAGCCGGCGCCAACCCCTTTATGGTCCTCGCTGCAATGGAAGACCGCCTCCACAACATCCACCTGCGAGACTTCGACAGCGCTCAGCCATCGCTACGGACGCTTTCACCAGGTCGTGGCGATCTGCCGTGGCCGGCACTGATCAGAGCCATTCATGGCGCCGGATACGAAGGCCCTCTGATGCTCGAAGGATCACTCTTGCCAGATCCAGCATCGGAACTGCAGCGGGTCCGCGGTCTTGTCGAGCCACTGATTGCCGAGTGCCTGTCCGCTGGCGACGACTGCGAGCGTCTACTCCCGGCCGGTCTCATTCGTGGCATCGAGCTCTTCAACGAGGGCAAATTCTACGAATGCCATGAGGAAATCGAGCATGAGTGGCATGCCGAGCGGGGCGACATCCGCCGGCTTTATCAGGGCATCCTGCAAGTTGGCGTTGGCTACCACCATGCGCTGTCAGGCAATCGCCGCGGTGCAATCCTGCTGCTCACGGACGGAATCGCCAAGATCGGCGATTTTGCTCCGGGCTGCATGGGCATTGACGTCGAGGACCTCCGATCGCAGGCAACCGCTTTTCTGGCAGAGATCGAACGCACGACGTCGAGTTCAGACACTGCGATCGTCGCAACGGCTCAACGACCGACGATCCGATTGAGATGAACACCTCACTCAGCATGTGTGGAAGCGAACCGAACATCCTCACCTGGCTCTCGAAGCACAAACCGGAAGCCACGACCTGATAGGCCGTGGCTCCGAAAATGCGCCGAGATGAAGGCGAACGTTGGCTCAGCTCTGAATCGATGCAACCAGAGGAAGTCTCCTCCACATCATCAGGAGGCCGATCACAAGCGCGCCCGCCGCTGAGTACATCATCGTTTCTGACTGCTGGCCAGCAGTGTCGCCACTTCCTGTTACCGGTAGCGTCCCGACCTGCCTTGCACCGCAGTTGTAAATGAAGACATCAGTGTTGCCTCCATTCCGGACGATCACGTTACCGCCAGCATCGACCAGATCGGCTTCAGCATGGCACCAGTCGCCGGTCGTTTCATCCAACTTGTACGAGCCGTTGGCAAGCCCGATGAAAATCAGCTTTCCATTCGGGTTCGTGGTGCCGTTTGCCAGTCGAGTACCCGAA
>JBGTJM010000077.1:0-14075 GCA_041745115.1 Thermomicrobiales bacterium | reverse complement strand
GCAGGCAATGCGAGCGGCGACCGTTTCCCTTGTCGTTGTCGACGAGGCCCACTGCATCAGCTTGTGGGGTCAGGACTTCCGTCCAGACTATCTCTTCATCCCCCGGGCCGTTGCCGAAATGGGTCAACCTCCAGTGCTGGCCGTCACCGCCACAGCGACACCGGCAATGGCCGAGCAGATCGCCTCAGGTCTTGGCCGGGACATGGATCAGGTCCGCTTGAGCCTGTTTCGGCCAAATCTGCATTACGAAGTTCGGCGCAAAGGTAGCCGAGACGCCAAAATTCGGGACGTGCTCGAGATCTGTCGATCAGAACGCGGCAGCGGCATCGTTTATGTCACCTCGCGCAAGGACACCGAGTCGATCGCGGCATTGCTGCGAGACAACGGTGTTTCCGCAATCGCCTATCACGCTGGCCTCGAACCTACCCTCCGCGCTGCCAGCCAGGACCGGTTCATGAGTGGCCGAGTACGCGTCGTTGTCGCAACCATCGCCTTCGGCATGGGCGTGGACAAAGCCAACGTGCGCTTCATCGTTCATTTCAACCCGCCATCTTCGCTCGAGGCATACGCTCAGGAATCCGGCCGGGCCGGGCGAGACGGTCAGCCGGCCAGATGTGTGCTGATGGCCGGGCAAAATGATGAATCCCGCATGCGACGCTTTGCCTACAGCGACGCGCTGACCAAGGATGATCTGCGCACGGTGTACGCAAATCTCAAACGATATGCAGCCGGACGTTGGGTACTGCTCGACAGGATCGACGCCAATCGGCTCTCCGGAGATGAGGACGTCAACAGCAGGGTCGCAATCGGACTTCTCGAGCAAGCCGGATTGATCGCTCGACACCCAGATGTGCCATCGACCCTCAGTTTGCGATGGAACCCGGAACCAGACACCGCTCAGGAAACAGAGCCTGAATGGCGATCTCTGCTCTCCTGGCTGGGACCCGGAGCGAGCCGAGGCACGGCCACCATCGTTGTCACCGAAGCGTGCAACTCGCTGAACCTCGCTCCAATCGAGCTCGATCGGCTGCTGAGCACGAATCCGGGAGTTCGGGTCCAGGAAGGTCCTCGAATGGTGTGTCTGGAGCTGTTGCCGGCGGACGCGGGCGCTTCGGAACGAATTGACCATATCCTCACAGAGATGGAAGCGTTGTCAGATCGGCGGATTCGTCAGGTGATCTCCTATGCTCAGCGGAAAACCTGCCGCCACGTGATGCTTGCTGCACAGTTTGGCGAGCGACTCGAACCGTGCAGCACTTCTTGCGACGTCTGCAAAGGCGACGTTGCTATCGCAGATCGACCCTCAACCGCGGATGGCAAACGTCGCGACCCTGGCGCTGATGAAGCACGGTCCGTATTGAACGCGATGAAAACCTTGCCCTACTCGATGGGCCGGACTGGACTGGTGCGACTCTTTTCCGGCTCCGCGGAAAGCCGGCTGCAGAAGGATCGCTCTCCAGCATTCGGGCTGCTGTCAGAGTTCTCGGCGAGCGCGATAGGCAAGCTGGTCGACCGACTCGTCGACCTTGGCTTTCTTTTTCGGGATGCCGAGCATGAGTACAAGCTGATCACGCTCACGGACAAGGGTCGCGCAGCCATCAGAGAAGACCTGAACAGCCTGTTCGTGCCCTCCTCAAACGGTGGTCGTCGCGACGCCAGCGACGCATCGTCCAAGACTGTGCAATTATCTGCTGCGGATCGGAGGCTCTTCGATCGATTGCGCGCCTGGCGACAGGAAACTGCCACTGCCGAAAACGTGCCGGCCTATGTCATCGCGAACAACACGATGCTCGAGACGGTCGCGCTCCATAAGCCTCGCACAGTTTCACAGCTTGCGAGCCTGCCCGGTTTCGGTCCCGCCAAGTGTGAGAAATATGGTGAATCGATCCTGGCCGCCATCGATCAGCACAAGGTTTCGGAACCGTTAGCCTGAGCTATTCATTCCGAAGGCGTTTGGACAAAGATTCGATATCGCGCCTAAGTGCCTCGACGCTGCTTCGCAACTCCGCCATTTCCTGCAAACTCTCGGCTCGCTGTCGCGCTTCTACCTCTCTGGCCGCACGTGGATTGATGAACGCGTTCGAGAGATAGCCCGTGATCACCGCAAAGAGCGCCACGCCAAGTGAAAGCATGAGTACTCCGACGAGTCTGCCGTGAGTGGTCACCGGATACCTGTCCCCGTATCCCACCGTCGTCACCGTGACGTACGACCACCAGATCGCATCTCCTGCGCTCCGGATATTTGAATCCGACGCGCCCATCTCACGTTTCACCACCAGCATGCTGCCGAACTGAATCACAAGCAGCGTCGCCAACACCGCGATGAGCAACGCATTGCCGGCCCTGCCGCTTCTCGCTCCGAACGACAACGATCGAAATCCATGTTCCCGTAAATGGATTCCCGCGCGTCGAAGCCCCACGATCTTCGCCAGGCGAAAGCCTGGCAATGGAATACCAGCGATGAGGTCCAGCCAGCCGAACTGATGAAAGAAATAGTTCCGCCGGTGCGTCGACACAGCAAACCGACGAAGGAAATCGAACAGAAAGATAATGCCGATCGTCATCTCCATGACGACCACGATTCTCTTCTGTTCTGGTGAAAACGGCAGTAGGAGCAGAAAAAGATTGAAGATGGAATAGACCGAAAGCGTCAGGATGAACAGCTCGAACCCGGTGATCTCTTCATTTGCCGGCGGGTCGACCTCCGCTGGTTCGACGTCGATTACTGATGTCATGAGCTGTTCCTCATTGTATGACCTCAGATGAGCAACAGGTCATCAGGCCATTTCACGGCTGCCCAACGCGATCGTGGCGATCAGGTCGCAGACCCAGGTTTCGACAGCTGCGCCTCGACTCGCTTGAGCGAGACGGCGTTCAGCGCCACGATAATCGACGACACGCTCATCAGCAACGCTGCAAACTCCGGGCGCAACTGGATTCCATATGCGGGATAGAGCACACCGGCGGCAATTGGGATAGCCATGATGTTGTAGACACTTGCCCAACCGAGGTTCTGTTTCATCTTTCGCACAGTTTCCCGCGACAGCAGCAATGCGCGGTGAATGTCGAGCGGATCCGATCTCATGAGCACGACACTTGCCGTTTCGATCGCGACATCGGTGCCTGCGCCGATCGCAATACCAATATCCGCCTGCGCCAGCGCTGGCGCATCATTGATGCCGTCGCCAACCATCGCGACCTGTTTCCCTTCCTTTTGCAGAGCGGCGACGTGGCGAGACTTATCTGCCGGCAGTACTTCGGCATCGACGCGATCGATGCCGAGCTGCCGGGCGACGGCATTCGCCGTACGGCGATTGTCACCAGTGATCATCACAACCTCGATTCCCGCCCTCCGGAATCGATCGATGGTCTCCCTTGCCGTCGGTTTGATCGCATCTGCGACCGCCAGGATCCCGGCAAGTTGTCCATCGATAACCACAAATACCGGTGTCTTGCCCGCATCGGCAAGCGACGAAGGAACTTCACCGGATTCGCTGCGTTCTATCTGGTAATCGATCAAAAGCGCCGCATTTCCGATGAGCATGTCGAAACGCTCGACTCGAGCAATGATTCCCTTGCCAGGAACCGCATCGAACTCATTGGATTCACTCAGAGACAGCTGGTGTTGCAGTGCCCCATCCAGAACTGCTCGGGCCAGCGGATGTTCGCTGGCCGCCTCCGCCGACGCCGCCAGTCGTAGCAATTCCATCTCATGCCAACCGTTGAGCGGATG
Organism: Thermomicrobiales bacterium; assembly: GCA_041745115.1. Classification (GTDB taxonomy): domain Bacteria; phylum Chloroflexota; class Chloroflexia; order Thermomicrobiales; family UBA6265; genus JAHBVL01. Next base: position 10,342 of record JBGTJM010000077.1, on the reverse strand, counting down.
GATATCCGTCAATGAAGGCTTGCCCTCTGTCAGGGTGCCAGTCTTGTCCAGCACCACAGCATCGATCCGGGACAGTCCTTCAAGCGTGGTGGCGTTCTTGATGAGGATATTGTGGCGAGCTGCAATGCCAGTTCCAACTGCGACAACTGTAGGAGTTGCCAGCCCGAGCGCGTCGGGGCAGGCAATGACCACTGCTGAGATAGCAAACGTCAGCGCCATCACAAAACCCATGTTGCCGAACAATGTCCAGGCGGCAAACGTCAGAATGCCAGAGCCGACCGCGAGAATGACGAGATACTGGGCTGCTCTGTCTGCAAGTCTTTGACCAGGCGCTTTCGACTGTTGGGCCTCCTGAACCATGGCGGCAATGCGGGCCAGTGTCGTCTCCGACCCAACCAGGGTCGCTTCGAAGGTGAATGAACCCGATTGGTTGATCGATCCACTCACGACGGGGTCGCCTTCGGTTTTCCCGACCGGCATCGACTCGCCGGTCACCAGTGACTCATCGATGGTGCTTCGTCCTCGCACGATACTGCCATCGACTGGGATGCGGTCACCGGGCCGAATCACCACAACCTCTCCGGCGGCGATGTCCGCGGTTGGGATTGCCACTTCATGACCGTTTCGAATCACCATCGCGGTCTGAGGTACAAGGTCCAGCAGCGCTCTGAGTGCATCGGTCGTACCGCGACGGCTCTTCATCTCGAGCCAGTGCCCAAAGAGAACGAAGGTGACAAGCATTGCGGCCGCTTCGAAAAAGACCTCGTCTCCTCCCAACAGCATGAGCAGGACGCTAGCCCAGAACGCAGCCAGGACCCCTGTAGCGATCAGCACGCTCATGTCCAGCGTTCGATTGCGGAGGGCATGCCAGGCACCGATGACAAAGACCGACCCCGAATAGAAGACGACCGGTATGGTCAGAAGGAACATCACCAGGTCAACCGGCAGCCAGGATGGAGGGGTAAAGTCAAACGCGTTCTGGCCAAGCGGCGAGACAAGCACCAGCGGAATCGTGAACAAGAGCGCAACGACGAAGCGATTCCTCATGTCTCGCTCCATATCGGCAGCCATTTTTGGATCACTCATATCGTGGGCCATTCCGTGGTGAGCGACATGCGCATCGCCCGCTGGCGCATGGTCCTCTGAGTGGCTGGACTCCCGTAGAGCCTCACTGTGATGCATAGTCCCCCTGCCAATCCCGTCGCCACGATGTTCCGAACCGTTGCGATTGATGGTCCGATACCCTCCAGCCATCGTCCTTCTCCGAGACGTGCTGGCTTGATTGCCACTGCCTGTCTGACGCGATACGTGCATGTCGCTCATGATGCTGCTTCCTGACTTATGACCAGTCGTGAAGACTCGTCCGTATACCCTCGGGAGGTATCGTGTCCTTTATTATACCCCCCAGGGGTATAATTTCAAGAGGAGCATTGAGGGGAAAAACGAAACCGGGAGAGCGATTTCCGCCCTCCCGGTTCGATCGGTTTGCCGAAGCTCAATCTGCCTATTTGAGATAGGTCTCCGATGCCCAACCGGTAATTTGCTGGAATGAGACCTTTCGGAAGCCATTCCTGGATTCACCGAGGTCCGTGACAATCTGATACGGCGGCAAAACCATCAGCACCTTCGCGCTCAGGCTTGGCTCAGCCCGCAGGTTGAGATACGTGGTCGCCGTCCTGGTCGCCGGAGTTGGGTTGTGTGTCACCGCCTCCAGAAATGAATCGGCGATATAGCCGGCCTGGTTGCTGGAGGAAACGAACCTGAATCCGTTCACGACCTTCAGGCTCGACTGCACGATGGTGCCAGCCGGCAGCACGCGATAGACGCCGTAGCCGGTACCTGGACCGGAGCGGAAATTCACCGCCGATTTGGTGCGCATGGCCCCAACAAACTGCTCTGGAACGTTGCCATTCGCATCCGAAACGATCAGGAACTCGATGCTCGCCCAGCCAGTCGTGCCCTTGTAACTGACCTTCCGGAAAACTCCCTGTTGCTCACCGAGATCGGTGACCAATGAACTCTGCGGCATCACCAGTAGCACTGAGCTGGTCAAACTCGCACCCGACCGTAGATTGAGGTATGTTCCTGTGACATAGTAATTTGCCGCACTGACGCTTTCGATACCCGCTCCAGATCGCGCGATCAGCGCGAGTGCCAGCAGACCAACTCCACCCTTCGCTCCGCCACGCAACACGTCGCGACGAGTCACCGCCTGATTCATCCGATTGATGTTGAACACTTCTGACTTCATTTCGTACTCCTCTTAAACGCTATGACTAAACAACACACTCTTTTTCGTTCGCTTCGAATCCATGTAAAAGTAGATTCTCTGCATCTCGTTTTTGATGGCATCTCAGTGCCATCGACATCCTGCTTGTGGTTCTCGGGCTCCCTCCTTTCGTGCCGTTTGCTGATGGTCCCGCGCTCTTGGCCGACCCCGATCTACCGGCTTGTTCTCATTCTGGGCATAGCCACGTATCCACACATCGGTGGGACTACTGATTTGAAGTCAGTCAGGGAAAGTTGGTGACTAGGTAGAATCGCCTAGCAGGAAACCCGGTCAGCCGAGCCCGTGCTTCAAGGCGATGCGAACTGCGTCCGACCGGTTCGAGGCACCCAGCTTCTCGTAGACATGTCGCACGTGGGTGTCGACGGTCCGAGGGCTGATAAAGAGTCGTTCAGCGATCTTCGCGTTGGTGAGTCCGGAAGCCAGGAGGCTCAGGACCTCGATCTCCCGCGACGAGAGATGTGCGAATTGTTCTGTTTTCTGAATGGGCTGACCAGTATTGACGTTGCTGGAAAACGCGGCAGTCATCGATAGCGCTTCCGCCGGGGTTGATTGCCGGCCCGTTGCAAGTTCCGCCTCCGCTTGGTCGGCGCCAAGGGCTCGATCCAGTTCCTGCCGGAAGGCTTGAGGATCTTCCCCATAGAAACGCCGCTTTGACGCGCCGGTCGTCGCGCGCAGTGCATCTGCCGCTCCGTAGAATCTGGCTGCTTCCGTCAGGTGGCCAAGCGCAGCGGCGGCACGGCTCGTACCAAACAGGGCGGTAGCCATTCCCCATCGAAAACCAATCTCTTCTGCCGCCACGAAGCTCTCCATGTAATAGCCGACCGCAGCGCCATGGTTTCCGCGCTCAAAGGCAACGTAGCCCAGCCCGGTGAGCGATGGTGACGAAAGATACGCACCATTGCGGCGGGACCCTGTTTCACGGATCCGTTCCAGAGCATTCGAAAACTCGATGTCAGCTCGATCGAAATCGCCGCGCATGCTGGCGAAATCACCCAAAGCCCAATGGTAGGCGGCTGCCCAGAACGGTAATGCGCTTGCAAGGACTGGTGAGGCAGTCAGCGTTGCGATCACCTGTTCTGCTTCATCGAGCCGCGCCACTTCGACGAGTACAGTTGCCAGCGTCAGCTGACTCTCGAACACCAGCATCTCGTCCCCAATCGACCGAGCGAGATCGATGACGACGTCGTAGAGCTCGATCGCTTCTTCAAAGCGCGCGCTGCTCCGGGTTACCCACGCCTCGCCAAACAGGGCGATCAGTCGAATGTCGGGAGCAACCTCACCTTCAAGCGCCAGAATGCGGGGATACCACTGAAGTGCCTCGCTCAGGTATCCACGGTGCGCCCAGAACGTGCCAAGGACGCCCAAACGCATCGCCAGCGCGGTATGTCCTCCTTCGACTGACCAGGTGAGCGCAGTTCTCAGGTTGTCGATATCCTGTTCGAGTACCTCCCACCAGGGCACCATTTCCAGCGCGAAAAAACCCCGCGTCGCCTCTCGTGCAAGGTCGCAGAAGTACCGCGTGTGACCCCGGTAGATCTCGTCCAGCTTGTCCTCAGTCCGACATGCCTCAAGAGCAAACTCGCGGATCGACTCCAGCAAATTGAACCTGGTCTCCTGAAGTTGTAAATTATCTGCCTCGCTGTCGCGATAGATAAAGTTCTTGTCCAGCAGTGCCGATACGCCAAAAAGCACACTTCCCGGATCGATGCCGACAGACTCGCTGACGGCCTCCGCGGCCCTGAGTGTGAAACCTCCTTTGAAAACACCCAGCAGGCGAAGAAGTCGCTTTTCGTCCTCAGTCAGCAGCCGGTAGCTCCATTCGATCGTATGCCGAAGCGTTTGCTGTCTCGCCGGCAGGTCGATGGCGCCGGATATGGGCATCCGCAAAACGCTATCCAGTCTTGCTTCCAGCGCCGCCGGGGTAAGCACCTTGATCCAGGCCGCAGCCAGTTCAAGCGCAAGTGGCAAGCCGTCGAGCCGCCGGCAGATTCTGGCAATGGACTCCGCGTTCTGCTCATCGAGCCGGAAGCCCGGAGTCGACGCCTGAGCGCGGTCGATGAACATCTGCACAGCTGGCGAAGCGGCGACGTCGGCAACTGACATTCTTTGGCTACGCGGAGGCAACTGCAGCGGCTGAAGAGCAAACTCCTGCTCACCCCTCACATGGAGCGGAAACCGGCTCGTCACAAGGATGGTCAATTCGGGATACCTGGCCACAAGGCGCGCAACATCCGACGCGGCTCCATCCGGGAGCAGTTGCTCCAGATTATCGAGCGTGAGCATGGTTCGACGATTCGATAGCACCGTTGCCATCGCACTGATAACGTCAATGCCAGGATCATCGCGGATCCCCATCGAGCGGGCGATCACCGAAAGCAGCAGAGATGAATCATCCAGACCAGCCAGCCCTACGACAAACGTCCCTCCCGGGAAGGAGGCAGAAGCGGCATCAGTTGCCTCGACGGCCAACCGGGTCTTGCCGACACCGCCGGGGCCAGTAAGCGTGATCAGCCTGGCATCATTGCGTTCCAGCATCGTCAGCAGCTGCTCCACTTCGCGGGAGCGGCCAATCAATGGAGTAGGCGGGATAACGCCCTGTTCGCCTCGCAGGTTCTCATGAGTTGCAATCGATGTCATCGTTCGTGGACCGAATACTATCTACCGAAATCGACACACTCTGGCGACTCGACTGAGGGCAATATCTGGAAGCGGTCTGAGTAGCTGCACGTCAGCGCAGGCTGAACCATGATCACCAGCGACTCCGCCCGGTCGTACCGGGAATTGGCCAACGGGCTGCATATCGCGTACGTCACGAGTGTCGGGAGCCTGCTGAATGAACCGGCCTCAGGACTCGTCTTCGACAGGATATCCGGACTCAGCAAGAAGTGCCCTGATCTGATCACTCGAAATGGTGCCCGAGTCAAAGTCGATTTTCACCGACTTCGTAGCGTGGGACGGCTCAACCGACAGAATTCCGGCATGGGCTCCCACATCCTCGCGAATGGTCAGCTCACAATGGCCGCAGCTGATGCCTGGCACTGCGAACGTGACCTGTGTGGTGGTTGCTGACATGGTTTGCTTCCTTTCTCAAATGACGTGGTCTGGAGACCCACGCTATCACTCAAATATACCCCAATGGGGTATGGGCAGTCGCCCTGCCAGACAGCGTCCCGCCCGCGTCAGAGAGGCGCCTGTGTTAGTCCTGAGGCGACGGTGTCGCCGCTGCCGGCTCCACGGTCGGCAAGTTCGCAAACGGCGTAATCGGAATGCGCGTCGGATCGGTTTGCCACGGCAGCTCCCCAGCCTCATTTGCGAGCCAGAGTGAAAACACCAGCACGACGCCAATCGGAATCAGAACGAGCGTAGCGATGATTTTCCGGCGCGTCGTGCTCGAATTCTCGGAACCATTGACATTGGAGGACTGGTGATCCGTGCTCAATGACTCATCCCTCGTTTGCGACGATGTCGACTTCCAGCCGGATCGTGTCGTCAATGCTGATCACTGATCCGACGATGGGCTTCTGGATCTGAAAGTCCTCCATATCGAACTCAGTGAACGCGGTGCCTGTGAGCAACCCTCCATTCACGGCAACTGACGACTCCCATGCCACTAGTCGGGTTTCACCCCGAAAGGTCAGGTTACCAATCAATGTAAGCGTCTGTTCCTCGTCAGCGAGAGCGCCGTCAAGTCCTTCAACACTCAGCAAAACGAAGGTTGCGACCGGGAACTGATCGGACTGCAGCGTTGCCCCGCGCAGGTAGTTGTCGCGCCGGGATGAGTCGCTCACAAGCGCCCGCATATCGACATCAAATCTCGAGCAAGGGACCGGGTTGAACCCCTCATCCACAAGAATCTGTCCTATGAAGGCATTTGTTCGACCAATGGCGGTGTTGGCTCCAACGCCCGCGAGCTGCTCCTCGACGACATAGCGAGCTTCCGATTGCTCACTGTCGATCACAAAGGCGGTCTGGCCCTCGGCCACTGGTGAAAGCTCACCTGGTGCCAGTGCTGCAACCTCATCGCAATCTGCCAGTGTTGCCGAAAGGGTATCGTCGATTTCCGCGATCACTCCCACAGGGCGCAACGCTGTCTCTTGATCCTGAGCCATGGTCACTTCGCTCAGGGCCAGAACACTCGTCATCAAGATGAAGCTTGCCGCAATGGCAAGGCCGGCTCTGATTGTCCAACGCTTGTTTGAACCTTCCCTCAAGACCACTTCTCCTCGATAGCGCGCTCGAACCACAAACCAGCATTGAGGCACAAGCACTTGAACGACAAACGTCGCTCCGTGGCGACGCTCTTCTGAAAGATACGACGAGAAGCCACCTCCGGGTTGGCCCACCGCGCAACATTCATGTAAACGCCACACCACCAGGGCCAATTGCCTGCATGGCTATCCCTCTGCGCCACGGCTGGCATCGGCAAACGACACGACCCTGCTCCAAAGCTCGCGCTATTCAGCAGAGCAGTTTCAGATACAGGTGTGACAAGGAGGAGGACAAAGAACATTGTCGCAATCAGAAGCTTGATGCGGTGTGCGATCCGAAGTCTGAATGAAGATCTCTGCTTTGGTGCGATTTCGCTTGGCCGATGATCGGTCTGTAGATGTCGTGCCCAGAATGAAGAGAAACATCTGCCACGAGAGAGCCCACCCTCTGGCAAGGGTAGGCTCATCGCTTCGTTCACTCTGAGGAGGCCTGGACCTCTAGCGACCTCGTCGATTGCGGAAGGCGGACATCTCCACCTTCACGCGGCATGACTCTGTCAGAGTCTTCGGCACTGGTCTTCTTTGTTGCCCTGGACGACATTGCCACTTCCAGTCGGAGCGGGATTGTTGCTCTTGCACTGGAGGTTGCCATCGATCCGGTTGCCGGAGATCCCGATGCCTGAGCTGTGGCTGAAGACCTGCACATCTGCGTTGACCGTGTTCGACGAGATGATCGAGCTCCCGCGATTCGAAACGGCCTGAATGTTCCCGGTGACGTGTGCACCGCTCACCGAGAAAGCACCACCACTGTCGAGCTGAATAGACCCGCCAACCCGGGTGCCTCCGTTGACAATGACGCTCCGATGACCCTGTGACTGGATGTTGCCGTTGATTCGCGCTCCATTTGCCACAAGCGAGCCGCCCGACTCAACTTTGACGGTTCCCTTCACAACGGTGCCATTCAGGGTGCACGTGGCGCCACTCGGAACGCGCACGTTGTCGAGAGTCACCGCACCGAACGTCTTTCGGCAAACCGTCTCCTCCGCACTGACGCCTCCAGGCATCACAAGTCCGCCTGCCATTATCGAAAGCAGCACGACGGCAGCCACCACATGTTTGCGCATCTCCTGCGTCCTTTCTTTCGACGTCTCAGAGCGAAAGCCGATCCAGTTGCCGGTTCACTATCGACATCTGTCTCATGTAGAGTGAACAGGACGCTCTTCTGATACATGGCACGCACCAGGCCGCCAACGAGGCACCTGCTGCCGACGGCGGAACCAACTTGCCCAGCTCTCCGTGAGAGCCAGTGCCATGCGGTGACGGTGCCCGGGACCCGCAAATCACCCGCCGCCTGGGAGGACAAGTACGATCGCCCTCGACATCATCAGGCGTCGCAGAGGTAGACACCCATCGCTTGCCTGCAGGTTCTCATTTCCTGATCCCATCATCGATTGACAAGTTTTCGTCACTTCGCTACTATCCTGAGAATTGGTCAACCAGTCAACCAGTCAACCTGCATTCTGGATCGGCAGAAGAAATCCATGTCTGAGTCTCCCGTCCGCGGAATCGACCATGTCGCCATCCTCGTCCGGGATATCGACGCCTCTATTCCGTACTATGTCGAGGTTCTGGGGATGACCGTGACTGAGGAGGATCAAAACACCTCGGCAGCGGCTCGACTGGTCTATCTGAACGCGGGGAATATGACGGTTCAGCTGGTCTCTCCATTCGGCCCCGGAGCGATCGCCGATGCCCTTGCCTCTCGCGGAGAAGGGTTGCACCACATCTGCTTCACAGTTGATGACATTCCTGAAGCACTCGAACATCTGGCTCCTGCACACCCGGTTTCGGTCTCTATCGGCGGACGCAACCGCCGCACCGCCTTCTTGCCAGATCGTCCAAACGGCCTGATCATGGAGCTCACCGAGATTGAGGAGACCGCCACATGATTCGGCTTCGCCTATCCAAAAGCATCGCCGGAAGGAGCAAAGAGGTCACGCATGAGTGAAACATTTCGCGTCGGGTACACCGCAGATTTTCTGACGCCGGCAGGCAAGGTCGGTTGGGGCGACATTGGGCTTTCCCGGCTGGAAGGCGTTCCGGACCTGGACTTTTCGTTTTTACCTCGGCACGAGCCCATTCTCTCGGCAGACCTTGCTGCAGATTTCGATGCGCTGGGCGTTCTGGCGCCAAAGGTCACCGCCGACCTGATCGACCATGCTCCCCGCCTTGCAGTCGTTGCCCGTTTCGGCGTTGGCTATGACAACGTCGATCTCGATGCCTGCACGAGAAACGGCGTGGCCGTTACGATCACCCCCGCTGGAGTCCGTCGCGCGATGGCGACAACGGCCATCGCATTCATGCTCTCCCTCGCACATCGCGTGCTCGAGAAAGACCGCATCACCAGAAAGGGCGAGTGGAGTTCCAAACTCGACTACATGGGCTACCAGGTCACCGGCAAGACTCTGGGGTCGATAGGTCTTGGGAACATTGCGCGAGACATGTTCCACCTTGCAGACCCTTGGGATATGCGCAGGATCGCATTCGACCCCTACATCACGGCTCCCCAGGCAGCAGCGGCAGGAGTCGATCTGGTCGACCTGGAAACCGTCCTGCGGGAATCAGACTATCTCGTCGTACTTTGCAACCTAACGGACGAAACGCGCCACATGATCAACCGCGAACGCCTGGCGATGATGAAACCCAGCGCATTTCTGATCAGCATTGCTCGCGGTCCGATCGTCGACGAAACCGCGCTCTACGAAGCCCTGTCCACCAAAGCCATTCGGGGAGCGGCGCTAGATGTGTTCGAACAGGAACCTCCCGATCCGGCAAACCCACTTTTCAAGCTCGACAATGTGATCGTCGCGCCACATGCACTGGCATGGACGGAGGAGTCCGCGATGGGCATCGGCACCGGTGTGCTCGAGGCGATTCTGGATGTCAGAGCTGGGCGAGTACCGCAGTATGTCGTCAACACGGAGGTCATCGATTCGCCGAAGTTCCAGGCCAAACTGGACCACTACCGCTCGCAATGGGGGTCGTCGTAATGCGCAAGAACACCGTCAAGGAAACGCTGGCAAACGGAGGAGTCTCGATCGGCACCATGGTTTTCGAGTTCAACTCGACCGGCATCGGCCGAGTTGCCGGAGAAGCGGGCGCTGAGTTTGTGATCTTCGATATGGAGCACACAGGCTGGAGTATCGAGACCATCCGGATGCTCATCGCCACCTCCCGCGCCTCCAAAGCACTGCCGATGGTCCGCGTGCCAGCGACGCAGTACCACCTGATGTCCCGGCCGCTTGATGCCGGAGCAATGGGACTGATGATTCCGATGGTCGAGACTGTCGATCAGGCCCGGCTGATCGTGCAGTCAGCCAAGTACGCACCTGAAGGTGGTCGGGGGGCGGCCTTTACCATCGCTCACGATGACTACGAAGGAGGCGATGTCGCCGGAAAAATGCATGCCGCAAATCGCGAGGGCATGCTCATCGCCCAGATCGAAACCGTCACCGGTGTCGAAAACTGCGACTCCATCGCTGCGGTGGATGGCATCGATTGCCTTTGGGTCGGCCATTTTGACCTGACCCTGTCGATGGGCATACCTGCGCAGTTCGACCACCCTGAGTTCATCGAGAACATCACCAGGGTCGCAAAAGCCTGCGAGGCGCACGGCAAGGCTGCCGGAGTGATGGTCGCCGATGCCGAGACCGCGAAGCTGTGGCGAGGGCTTGGATATCGTGCGCTGGCGTACGGTGGCGATCTCTGGATTTACGGCTCCGCGCTGAAAGCAGGAATTGACGAAGTGCGGTCCATTTAGCACGGGTTTTCCCGGAATAGTACG
>JBGTJM010000076.1:0-13278 GCA_041745115.1 Thermomicrobiales bacterium | reverse complement strand
CCGAGATGGACCCCATCTGCTTCGGTGGCAAGCGCCAGATCGACTCGATCGTTCATGATGAACGTCCCCGAGCGCTCCTTGACTACTGCACGCATTTTGATCGCCAGGTCGAGAATATCGCGGTCACTACGAAACTTCATTCGCAGTTGAATGGTCGTCGCACCTTCGGCTATCGCATAGCGGGCGACCTCCAGCGGAGGAAGGAGGCAGGCAGCAGGATCGACGACCACGTAGACCCGAATGCGGTCTTGCACAGCTTTGTCCGGAACGTTCATGCGCGTGTGCCAACGACCCCCTCGATCGGGCTGCTCGCGGATGCGTAGGCTTTTCGAGGGATGCGACCGGCCAGGTAGGCTTTCCGACCAGCTCGGACTCCGTCGGAGATCGCCTCAGCCATGAGTGCCGGATTTGGAGATAGCGCGACGGCGGTGTTGACCAGAACGGCATCTGCTCCCGCTTCCATGGCCTGCGCGGCGTCCGACGGAACGCCGATCCCGGCGTCGACGACTACCGGGACGCTGGCTTGCTCAACAATGATTCTGATCGAGTCGATGCTGATCAGGCCCTGCCCCGAGCCGATCGGCGATCCAAGTGGCATGACCGTTGCCGTTCCCAGCTTTTCCAATCGTTGCGCAAGAACGGGATCCGCGCCGATGTACGGCAGAACGGTGAATCCTTCGTCGATCAGGACTTCTGCCGCCTCGTACGTGCCAATCGGATCTGGAAGGAGATATCTGGGATCAGGGATGACCTCCAGTTTGATCCAGTCCGAAAGCTCCAGAGCTCGAGCCATGCGCGCGATGCGTATCGCCTCTTCGGCAGTCTGGCATCCTGCGGTGTTCGGCAGGATCGTATAGCGTTGCCAGTCGACGTCTTCCAGAACCGAGCGACTCTGCGGATCGTCGAAATCGATTCGACGCAGGGCAACGGTGACGATCTCTGTTTGGGCCGCATCGAACGCCGCATTCATCTGCAGGGAGTCCCGATATTTTCCCGTTCCGAGCATCAGTCGGCTGGAAAAAGTCTTGCCGGCTATGGATAGAGGCTGATCAATTATTCGAGTTTCCACGGATGTGTTCCTTTCATTGACCGCTGGCGGGCACCAACGACTCCGGGAAGTGGTTGACTGGCGAGTGGCCCTCACCAATGGCGTAACTCGATCTCAACGCCTCGGTGATGTACGACTTGGCGCGGATGATTGCGTCCATTGGGGAATAGCCAATTGCGAGAAAAGCCGTGATTGCGGCAGAAAAGGTGCAGCCGGTGCCATGGGTGTTTGCTGTATCGATCCGTTCGCCTTCGAGCATTGTCGTTGTTGATCCGTCGAAAATCAGATCATCCGGGTTGCCCGCTGAGTGGCCACCCTTGATCACCACGAACTTCGGCCCGAATGATCCGATTCGTTGAGCAGCTTTGATCGCGTCGTCAGGACTCTCGATGTGCATTGACGCGAGGACCTGCGCTTCTGGCAGGTTTGGTGTGACCACCAGGGCGAGCGGCAGGAGAACGTCGACTACGGACTGGACCGCAGATTCCTGAAGCAGAAAGTCGCCGCTTTTCGCGACCATCACGGGGTCCACTACGAGGCTGCGAACGTCCCAGGCCTCGAGACGGTCGGCAACGACGCGCACAATCGATTCGCTGGAGAGCATCCCGGTCTTTGCGGCGGACGCGCCAATATCCTCCATGACGACATCGATCTGAGCGGCAATGACTTCTTCTGGAACTTCCGCGACTGCGAAAACGCCCTGGGTATTCTGAGCCGTTACCGCAGTGAGCGCGGACGTGCCATAAACGCCGAGCGACGCGAATGTCTTCAGGTCGGCCTGGATGCCGGCTCCACCGCCAGAATCTGAGCCGGCGATGGTCATTGCTTTCGGAACAGGAACTGAACGATCTATCTCCACGTCCACCTCGTTGAAAACGACAAACCGCAGATGAATCATCATCCGCGGATGCCAGTACCGATGGATTCGTTGGCCTCCCTTCGCCGGTATGACCCGGATCAGGTTCGGAGGGTTGGCGGCTTTGCAACTTGCCGCACTCTCAGCGCTCAACGCACCCCTGGCAACCTTCTTGAGGATACCATGAGCGACAAACTGGGTCGGCAGGCGACCAGGTTTGCAGTGCTATACTTTGCAGCCGCCTCAATGTTTTGGCGCCGCCACCCCAATCACCAGCGAGTAGACCAATGAATGTTGTCGAGGGCCTGCAAGCCATCAAAGTGCGACTGGTTGAAAATGACGCCGACCCAGCGACAATTTCGACCGTTGAGATCTTTCTGAAGAGGGCGTCGCTACCAGCGGCACAGAGCGCCGCCGCGACATCGCAGCTCCAGCTTGTGCGCATGCTGATGCGTACGCCAGCATCGAACACGAATGTGCAGATCTATAACGATCTCGTTCGTCTCGAAGAGGAGCTTCAGGTCGCGGCTGCTCAGGCACACGCCGTGCGTCAGGCTGAGGAGGCCAAGCCGGTCCCCAAGACAAAGAAGCACTACAAGGAGCTCAAAGAACGCGAGAAAAAACAGGCCGCATCCTGATCCCAGCGTAGTGTCGAGTGAAGGGAGAATCCAGCGTGGCAGAGCAGATTGCACTCGATCCATCAGTGCTCATTCCAAGAGTCATCGGCCGATACACTCCCGTTTTCGCCGACCATGCCGAGGGTATCTATGTCTGGGATCGGGATGGTCGCCAGTACATGGATTTCACGTCCGGTATTGCAGTAGTGAATACCGGGCACTGTCACCCGAGGGTCGTTGAAGCAATCCAGGCTCAGGCCGCGAAGGTCATTCACTCCCAGCAGAACATCATGATCCATGAGCCGATGCTCGAAGCGGCGTCGGAGCTGGTTTCCACCATGCCTTCAGCGATCGATCAGGTCTTTTGGGCGAACAGTGGAGCCGAGGCAATCGAAGGGGCGATCAAGCTGGCCAAAGTTGCGACCAGGCGACCTGCGGTCATCGCATTTCGAGGGGCTTTCCATGGTCGTACCCACGCTGCGATGTCGGTAACGTCTTCTCGTGCGAAGGTTCGTGGGCATTACGAACCGCTACTGGCCGGCGTTTACTATGCTTCCTATCCGTATTACTTCCGCTCGCCTATGGGTGCGTCTGAGTCCGCTGCCGATGACTTCTACATTCACGAACTGACAACCCTTTTTGAGACACTGGTGCTCCCAGATGATGTCGCGGCCATTCTCGTGGAAACGATCGCAGGAGAAGGCGGCTATCTGGTGCCGTCTCGTCGCTGGATGCATGCTCTGCGATCGATCTGCGACGAGCATGGCATTTTGCTGATTCTGGATGAAATCCAGACCGGGGTTGGACGCACCGGGAAAATGTGGGGATTCGAACACTTCGATGTCGCTCCGGATATCGTCACCGCTGCAAAAGGTGTTGCATCAGGCATGCCGGTCAGCGCCGTTCTGGCGTCTCGATCGATCATGGATCGGTGGGCTCCTGGTGCGCATGGTGGGACGTACGGTGGAAACGCGGTTGGAACTGCGGCCGTAGCGGCCACATTGAAGGTGATGCGAGATGAGCGGTTGCCGCAGAACGCTGCCCTGATGGGCGAACGGCTGCTGAGTGGATTGCGATTGATTCAGAGCGAATATCCGGTTATCGGTGATGTGCGCGGTATGGGGTTGATGATTGCCGCAGAGTTTGTCGACGGCGCAGGGCAGCCGAATCCTGGCGCTGTTTCGTCAGTCATCGCCTCATGTTTCGAAGATGGCGTCATGCTGATCACCTGCGGAACATACGATCAGGCGATCCGGATCATTCCCCCACTCGTGGTCGACGAGCAGCAAGTCGACCGATTTCTTGAAATCTTCGCCAACGCGGTTCGCCAGCTCGCATAGGCTCGATATCACTGGCGGACTATAGACAGAAACGATTGCCGAATCGTGCTGCAGGCCGGGCGGCGGTCGAGAACAAATTTTGATACCGGGACTCTGTTCAGGGCTCGTGTGGCAGAAATGTGCCGATTCGATGCTTAGTCAAAGGGCGGTTACACGATCTCGCCAGGCTGGCGACCGTGTCAGTTCGTCGTTTCGGCCGGGGGCGCTGAGATTCTCCGAGGTCAGGCGAAGATCTCCTCATCGCAACAGAGGTTGCCTCGGTGGCCTGCGGCAAGGCGCTCGTACACATGGATCACTGACGAGGCTACAGCATCCCAGGAAAACCGCTGAGCGGCGCTGTTTCCCTCGCTACCAAAAGCACGTGCCAAATGAGTGTCCTGAAGGAGAGCCTGGATTCGGTCGGCATGATCAACTGGATCGTCGATTTTGGCCAGGAACCCCGTCTGGCCGTCTTCGATGGTGAAAATCAGGCCCCCAGCTCGGGATGCCACTACGGGTATTCCGCATGCCATCGCCTCAACTGCGACCAGTCCGAAGGACTCATAGCGCGAAGGTACGTGAACGACATTTGATGCCGCATAGAAACGCGGCAGAATGTTCTGCGGCTGAGAACCAAAGAAATGGATGTGGGAGCGAATTCCCAGTTCCACCGCTTCGTCGCTGACGTTTTGGAGCGGCCCCACGGGGTTGCCTTCATGGTCAAGGTCGCCCCCGACTATCGCCAGCATGGCGTTTGGTCGTGCAGATGCAACCTGGGCAAATGACCGGATCAGTGTGTCGATCCCCTTGATCGGGTCGATCCGACCGACGAACAGGATCACTTCTGCATCCAGTGGAATGCCAAGCTCACGTCTGGCCTGGTGTCTGTCGCCAGGCCGGAATAGCACTGTGTCGACACCGGGGGGAATGGTGCAGATTTTTTCCGAAGGTGTCCGCTGTCGCCAGATCAGGTCAGCGCGCTCGTCTGGGTTAGCCGCAATCAGGCTATCAGCCAGCTCGACCAGGCGACGCTCTTTGCGGGCTCGCAAACGGGTCTCATGCTCGGCAACCGGAGATACGCGATTTTTCATGTGAGCGGTCGTATGGAACATCAGTGTGAACGGGGTCTCCCAGTATCGCTTCAAGAGGTGGGCCGTCCATCCGGAGAGCCAGTAGTGGGCATGGACGACGTCGTAGCGTACGCCTGCTTTCAGGGAGTAGAGAGCCATCTGTTCAGCGAATTCAGGGAGGACGTCGTAAAGAGCGTTCTTGTCAATGGGAGCGGGAGGACCAGCAGCGATTGACACAAGGTTCACGCCATCGCAGATTTGCTGAGTCTCAGGGGTTTCCGGGGAGGTCCTTCGGGTGAAAACATCGACCGGGAGGCCGTGTTTGGCGACGTGACATGAGAGCTCACGCACATATACGTTCATGCCGCCAGCGTCTTTGCCGCCAAGAGACGCGAGCGGCGATGTATGAACGGATACGGAAGCGACCCGGCGCAACATATCGGTCTCGTAGCCGAAAACCGACGGACCATCATAGGCGTGCATCGACACTCGCTGATTTCCTCTCGATTACCTCGACGTTTCCGATGGCCTGATCAAAATCAGTGCTCTCAACTTCGTCGCGAAAGTCAGAACTTGCAAACCCGGTACAACTGTCGTCAGTCACGTAGGATTTATGGTGCCCGCGGAGGGACTCGAACCCCCGGCGCCCGCCTTAGGACGGCGGCGCTCTATCCACTGAGCTACACGGGCGGCTGCCAATCCAACCACAAGAGTATACGGGAGGAGAGCCGGAACGGTCTTGCCACGCAGCGAATGCCGCGCTACGCGTTTGGATAGTGATATCTTCACTGTGCTATGCTGCAGGGCGGTCTCGGGGAGTAGCGCAGTCCGGTTAGCGCGCAGCGTTCGGGACGCTGAGGTCGGAGGTTCAAATCCTCTCTCCCCGACCACTTGGTTGCAGAGGGAACCCGATGCGGGTTCCCTTCTTTGTTTTCCCGCAGCGAAGAAAAGAAGCCAGGTTGCCGTGAGCCCTTCGACGAGTCAGAACGCTGTCCACAAGTCGCCAGGCGCCAAGTTCAGGGTAATTCCAGCAGTGGAAGCAGCAGCAGCGCATGCATCTGCGATCACAGGCAGCGCCGTATCCCAAGCGAACCTGGTTTCACTGGTCCAGCCAATCCTGGACCAGGCAAGAGCAGACATCGAGGCCGGGATGTCGCTCCAGCGTGACGAGATTCTTGGCAGAATCGAAGCTGGGGCTCACCAGATTTTGGGCCAAAAGCTCCGCCCGGTTGTTAACGCGACCGGAATCCTGATTCACACCAATCTGGGTCGAGCTCCTGTTAGCGAGGCTGCGGCTCGGGCAATGGCGGCTGCAGCGGCGGGGCCGGTGGCTCTGGAACTGGATCCATCGACGAACCGCCGAGGTGGTCGCATGGACGAGATTTGCGCGCTGATGAAACTGCTCACCGGTGCCGAGGCAACACTGGTTGTCAACAACAATGCCGCGGCCATTCTTCTCACCCTTTCGGCGATCGCCGCAAATGCCGAAGTTATCGTGTCTCGCGGGGAAGCCGTTGAAATCGGCGGCGGCTTCCGCATTCCTGATGTCCTTGAACAAAGTGGGGCACAACTGGTCGAAGTGGGAACGACAAATCGAACATACGCTGGTGATTATGCGCGGGCCGTCACTGGTCGAACGGTGGCACTGTTGAGTGTGCACCGCAGCAATTTCCGGATCGAGGGTTTCACTGCTTCGCCGAAGATCGAGGAACTGGCTGAGGTAGCCAGGAATGCGAATGTGCTGCTGGTTGAGGATCAGGGAAGCGGAGCGCTTGCCGATCCGTCGCTGTTTGGCCTGGGTCGTGAGAGGACGATTGGCGAGAGTATCGCCGCAGGGGTGTCAGTTGTGACTGCGAGCGGCGACAAGCTTCTGGGCGGTCCTCAGGCGGGTCTGATTGCTGGCAGCGGTCAAGCCATCGAGCGGATTTCCCGTCATCCGCTGGCCAGGGCTGTACGAACAGACAAGACGACGCTGGCAGGCATCGCAATGACGCTTCGACACTATCTGGCCGGGGAGCAGAATCAATGTATCCCTGTTTGGCAGATGATCTCGGCGTCTGCGGACTCGATTCGATCGAGAGCTGAGACAGTTCGGTCCAGTTTGCATGGCCTTCTTGACACCGTGCAGGTCGTTGCGACTGACTCGACCGTCGGCGGAGGATCGCTGCCGGGAGAATTGCTGCCGAGCTGGTCACTGGAAATCAGTCCGTTAGACGGGCAGTCGGCCGATCGTATCGCTACGCGATTTCGGGTGGGCAACCCAGCGGTGTTTGGCCGCATTGTGGACAACCGGATCCTGCTGGATTTGCGATCCGTGTTGCCAAAAGACGATGAGGCGCTGACTAGGTCAATTCGAGTGACTCTCGCCGAGCGTCAGGACTGATGCCCTTCTGTGATCGTGCGAGTGTCCCGGAAGTAGGGGCTGCGCCGCGGATAGAGCTGCTGGTGAAGGAGCGGAAGCCGCTCCAGAAACGAGCGAATCTCGCCGAGAGAATCCTGGTCCTGACTGGAGTGGGCCGTTTCCAGCTCCGAGCGGAGATGGGCCGAAAGCGCTTCGAGCTGTTCTCGCTGAAGCTTCATTACGGTTTGGAGGAGTTCTTCGCGAATCTCTGCCGGCATCGGAGATGGGCGTCCCGTAAACCTGGACAGAATGCTGCTGGCATGATCGGCCAATGGTTCATCGAGATCGGCAAGGATCGAGTCTTCTGATTGGGGACGGTTGGATGTTTCGCGGATCAACCATGCCAGAATCTGACGGTTTCGAGAGTCGTTGAATACGGCATCTGGAACTGAGTCGATCAGATCGGCGACGACGCCGTTATAGCGAATACCAAGCGCAATGACGTGGTCCTCAGTACGGGCTTGCCGCTTTTGGGAGCCAGCGGGCGGTCCATCAGGGAGTTCGGTAAGCGGTGTGCGGGTGCGCGACTGCTCGACCCTCGCCTGAACGGTCAGGAACGGCAGATCGAGCATCCGTGACAGGCGCTGAACATAATGGCCTCTCTCTACAGGATCGCCAATCCGCTGAAGGAATGGGCCCACACGGTCGATCGCTCGCCGCTTGCTCGTCGCATCCGCCGGATCGACTTCCTTCAGGACTTGCTCGAGCACGAAACCAATGTAGGGCTGGGATTCCTCGATCAGCCGCTCCCACTGATCCGGATCTTGCCGGATGAGCGAATCGGGATCGGAACCAGATTCCAGGCTGGCGATATGAACTTCTGAGTCGAGTCGGTGAGCGATTCTAAACATCGTGCGAGGATCAGGAACATAGTGCTCAACGTGATCGAGACTCGACTGGAGTGATTCAACCGCCCTGAACGATGCCAGCTGACCAGCCGCATCAGCATCCAGAGCAAGCACAATCCTCTTCGTGAGTCGTTTGACGAGATCGACCTGAGCTTCCGTCAGTGCGGTGCCCATCGCTCCGACGACGTTGGGGTAGCCATGTTCGTGGGCAGCGATGACATCCATATATCCCTCGACGAACACCACTCGATTCTCTGAGCGAATTGCATCCCGGGCCGCCGAGAGCCCGTAGAGCAGCGAGCTCTTGTCGAAAATCGGCGATTGTGGCGAGTTCAGGTACTTCGGTTGCTGATCACCAAACGCGCGACCGCCAAAGCCAACCACGTCGCCGTTGGCATCCTGGATGGGAAACATGATGCGATCGCGAAACCGATCGTAATAGCCGCCGCTGTCGCGTCGCTGCAGCAATCCAGCATCTGCTGCGGTTTCCAGATCGATTCCTCGGGCCGAAAACTGCTTTGCCAGGAAATCCCATCCATCGGGAGCGAGACCGAGACTGAATCGCTCGATCGCCTGATCGCTCATACCGCGGCTGGAAAGGTACGTTCGGCCTTTTTCGCCGGTTTTGTCACTCCGGAGCACATTGGCGTAGAAGGACGCCGCGATGCGGTGCAGCTCCAGGTACTGCTGCCGCAAAGGATCGGGTCCCCGGCGGGCCGCTGGCGCTACGTCGAGACTGACCCCGGCTCGCTCAGCGAGGTCGTGCAGGGCCTCACGGAAATCGACCCCCTCCGTCTCCATATAGAAGCTGAAAAGGTCGCCTCCCTTGCCACAACCGAAGCAGTGGAAGTTCTGCGATTCGGGGAAAACGATGAACGACGGGGTCTTCTCCTGGTGAAAGGGGCATAGCCCCTTGAGATTCCGGCCCGCTCGCTTAAGGGCGACCTTCTCGCCGACCAGGTCTTGAAGCTCGATGCGACTTCGAATTTCTGAAACGGGATCAGTGGCCACGATCAGTCTTTCATCTGGTGGGACGGGATGGACCAGAACTGCGGCACGTAGAGCCGCTCGAACGTTTCGACGGCAAACCGGTCGGTCATACTGGCGACCCAGTCTGCCACGATGCGCTGTTGAGTATCGATCTGCTCTCTGCGGCGAAACTCTGCGGGAATCGCCTGAAAGCTGGTGTCGAAGTGCGCACAGAGCATTTCCACGACCCGTTGGGCTCGCTGGGTGTTACCTGTTTCATTGAGCGGTCGGTACACCTCGTCGAACAGGAATCTGCGAAGGGCGTTTGCCGCGTTCAGCACCCGCTCACTCATGCGGATTTCGCCGGGCGAGACCGTCGTATCGGACGAATGAATGATGTCGGTGACCAGGCAATCAATGCGCTGACTGTGGGTGGTTCCCAGGACCTGGCGCGCGAGTTCAGGAAGGTCCGCGGGTTCGATCAAAGCTGCCCTGATGGCATCGTCGAGATCGTGATTGATGTAGGCAATGGCATCTGACATGCGGACGACTTCGCCTTCAAGCGACCGGGTCCGCTGCGAGAGTGCTTCGGCAAGCTCATGATCTGGTTTCGAGTGATGCAGAATGCCGTCGCGGACGTCATCGGTCAGATTCAATCCCTGCCCGTCCTTCTCAAGGAGATCGACAACTCGCAAACTCTGCTCGTTATGTCGGAAACCGGGCAGATAGCTTTGCAGCGCCGTTTCACCGGCGTGACCAAACGGGGTATGTCCGAGATCGTGTCCCATCACGATCGCTTCGATCAGGTCCTCGTTCAGGCCTATTGCTCTCCCGATCGTCCTGGCGATCTGGGCAACTTCGATCGTGTGCGTGAGCCGGGTTCGGTAGTGGTCACCGGTGGGCGCGATGAACACCTGGGTTTTGTGCATCAACCGGCGGAAACTCTTCGAGTGGACGATCCTGTCGCGATCTCGCTGGTATGCGGTTCTGACGTCCGATGGTGCTTCTGATCGCTGGCGAGCGGCATTGCCGCTCAGTTTGGCGAGGGGAGCCAGCCACATCGCTTCACGGTGCTCCATACGCTGCCGCGGGCTGCTGGCAGGCAAGTCAATTCGTTGAGCGTCGGGTATCGTGGCGGAAGGGGTGGCTTTCATCGACGTCATGGTTCATTCGAATTCAGTGCCGGCTCGGCAATTGTATCGAGCGGCGTCAAACTTGCGAGAAACCGCTTTCTGCCATGCCTGGCGAAGTCGATCGAGAGTTCCTGATCGTCGCGACGATCGACGATCTCAACGATGGTGCCTTCCCCAAACTTGGGATGAAAGACTCGCTCTGTGGCTCGATAGGTGGGGACCGCTTTGGTTACTGGCCTGGTGGCGGAACTAAGCGGGTCCGACATTTGGCCGCCAAGCCGGGCCCTCATTGCCAGGCTCGATTCGCCCCTCGAACTCACCGTTGAACGCCTCCCCAGATCGCGGACATGCTGATGCGGAAGACCGTCGAGGAACCGGGATTGCACGCCCATCTGAAATCGACCATAGGTCAGGCGAGAGCTGGCCCGCGTCAGGTACAGGATGCGCTGAGCCCGGGTGATGCCGACATAGAACAGGCGGCGTTCTTCCTCAATTGCCGCCGGATCATCGAACTCTGCTTCGATTGCTCGGCTGACAGGCAGCAGGCCCTCCTCGAGACCTGTGATGAAGACTACGGGAAACTCAAGGCCTTTGGCGGAGTGAAGGGTAATCAGCGTGACCTTCCCACGCCGATCATCGGCAAGGGCGTCGACATCCGCGACCAATGCCACCTGTTCGAGATAGGCCGACAACGCCTCACCAGGAGGCAAGCTATCGTACTTTTGCATGTCGGCGCGGACTTCGAGAACATTGGCCCAGCGGTCCAGCTCGTCCTCGATGGAATGGTCGAAAGCTTCGCGGTAGCCTGTCAGGCCGACGATGTCATCGAAGAGCTCCACCAGTGGCTTGGAGGCGGCAGAATCGCGCAAGCGGCGGAACACGTCGCCCATCCGGATAGCCGCACTACGACCGGTGCCTGACAATCCAGGGACGGTGGCGTTCGGGGCCAGGCTGAGGGACACCAGGCAATCGACGAGCGGATGCCCCTGAACTCGTGCCCAGTCCAATACCGCATCCATTGCTTTGGGACCGAATCCCCGCCCAATCGGCATGTTTTCGACTACGCGATCGAGGCTCACACGGTCCTGCGGGTTTTGCAGCAAGCGCAGCACCGCGAGGACGTCCTTGACCTCTTTTCGGTCATAAAACCGCACGCCACCAACGATCTGATACGGCATGCCGCTCATTCGAAACGCTTCTTCGAGCACGCGACTCTGAGCGCCGGTTCGGTACATCACCGCGAACGCATCACCTGGCCAGTCGTGCTGATGCATCAGGCGGCGAATCTCGTCGGTAACGAACTGCGCTTCGTGCTGGTGATCCGCCAGTTCGCGAATCGAGATGGGTTCTCCATCCTCGTTGTCGGTTCTCAGGGTGCGGTCGATCCGTTGGGCATTCTCCCGGATTACACTGTCTGCCACAGCGACAATACGGGCCGTCGAGCGATAGTTCGTTTCGAGGACGATGCGTTGAGCGTCGGGAAAGTCCTGCTCGAAGTCG
Source organism: Thermomicrobiales bacterium (assembly GCA_041745115.1). Taxonomy (GTDB): domain Bacteria; phylum Chloroflexota; class Chloroflexia; order Thermomicrobiales; family UBA6265; genus JAHBVL01. The sequence goes on along the minus strand of JBGTJM010000076.1, from coordinate 1,517 downwards.
AGGATGTTGCGAATATCTGCCTGTCGCCAGCGATAGATCGACTGGTCAGGATCGCCAACGACGAACAGATTGCGAAAGTGCTCGCTGAGCGCAGATACGAGCACGTACTGGACTCGGTTGGTGTCCTGATACTCGTCAACGAGGATGTATCGAAATCGCTGCTGGTACGCATTGAGCAGCGATGGCTGAGCGTCGAACAGGCGGATCGGCAGTCCGAGCAGATCGTCGAAATCGACGGCGTTGGCTTCGGACAATGCGTTCTGATACTCGCGGTACACACGCGATACGACCTCTTCGTCGTAGGTGGATACCTGTGCGGCAACATCGTCTGGCGCCAGCAAGATCGACTTCGCGGCGCTGATGCGCGAGAGCATTCTGCGAGGAGCGACCATCTTCGGATCGAAGCCAGCCTTTTGGACTGCCAGTTTTGCTGTCTGCATCTGATCGGCATCGTCGTAAATCGTGAAGTTGCGCAGGATACCCAGCCGGTCAGCGACAAGGCCCGGGTTCTCTCTGAGCATTCGGACGCCCAGTGAGTGAAACGTGCCCATGGTCAGCCCTTCGGCACCGCCATCGCTCAGGAGATGTGCGACGCGATCCTTCATTTCCCGCGCGGCTTTGTTGGTGAATGTCACGGCCAGAATGCTGCCGGGAGGCACGTTTTGTTCACTGATCAACCAGGCAATGCGATGCGTTAGTACGCGGGTTTTTCCCGAGCCTGGCCCGGCAACAACCAGGATCGGACCATCCGGTGCGGTGACAGCAGATTGTTGCTCCACGTTGAGGCCGTGAAGGAGCGGGGACACGGTTGAGTTCACTGACGGGGGCTCCGCGATTTCGTGGTAATATCCATCGCTGTATTGGGGAATAGTATAACGGTAGTACGCCTGACTCTGGATCAGGTAGTTGGGGTTCGAATCCCTGTTCCCCAGCCAGACGAAAACCCAGCAATCATGCGGGATTTCGCCCATTCCGGGAATCGTGACAGGCTGCACCACCGCTCCGTACCGCAATTGGTACCGCAACGAGAGAAAGTCCGTGCCATGTCATGACGCCGGCATCGGGACTCGCAACGGGCCGATTCCACCAACAACATGGTCAGGAAGAGGCGGAGTCGTCCGCAACCCAGGCGGGTGGCCGTTTCTGGAGGAACGCCGTCATCCCTTCCTGACCCTCGGAACTCTGGCGACGGCGTGCGAGCAAGTCACCGAGCAGCGTTCGGCGCTCCTCCATGGTCTCGACTGCTTCGAGCAAGGCTGGGAGCCGCTTGATGTCGGCGAGTGCGCCCGGCGCACTCCGGAGCAGCGTGGTTACCAGGGCGTCGGTCGCCGTCGAGAGGCCCTTTCGGGTGGTCTGTTGGTGAATGAGCCCTTGCCGCAAGGCGACATCGACGCCGTACGGCTCGGCGAGGAGCATCATGGCGGTCGCTTCCCGGCGGCCGAGCGCGGCGATGACGTACGGGCTGATCACGGCGGGGATGAGACCGAGGCGCGCCTCGCTGAGGGAGAAGCGTGTGC
>JBGTJM010000075.1:0-8524 GCA_041745115.1 Thermomicrobiales bacterium | reverse complement strand
GAGGACGATATGCTCGTCTGGTGTGTGATCGAGGGACGAGTCTCCAGGGCCATAGGCCACGATGGGACATTGCCACACTGGGCCCACCACGGTCATGTCGGATGTGCCCAGCTTTCTGGTGAAGCGGGGCGTACCACCCTGGGCCCGGATCGCACGAAGGAATGGAGCGGTAAGTGGCGATCGTTTGTCCGTCTGATAGCCTTCCTGGATGCCATTCCATGTCACTCGACCATTCGTGCCGAGCTCGGAAATCATGGGGAGAAGGGTCGAGGAATGAACAGTGGGCGGCAGCCTGAGACCAATCGAGAGGTGGCTTTCGTCTAGCAGGCCGTCTCCCGATGTATTGAAGGAGCGGAGTGACGCTCCGATCGCATTGAAACCAGTGGATTCACCATTTCGCAACTCTAGCTCGGCGACGAGGTCGTTCCAGAACCGAACGGACTGCTCGGCCACTGATTCTCCCGGGCCGGCGCTGTGTCTGGAACTCTGCGAGAGGTGGTACTCGAAGGAGATCGCCCCCCGATATCCAAGGCAGAGTGTTTGCCAGCCACTTGGTTCTCCGATGATGCAGAGATCGGGCGTCGTGTTTCTGGCGACCTGGTTGGCGCCCGGGGAGCCTATGGCTTCCTCGCCAACAGCGCCGACAACGGTCATCGTCGCGTTCAGCCCTGAAGATGCTGCGGCTGCCGCAACGAAGGTTGCCAGCGGGCCTTTTGCGTCGACTGTGCCACGGCCGTGGAGGATTCCGCCGTCGATTCGGACGGGGATATCACCCGGGACCGTGTCGATATGGCCAAGCAGGACAATTTGGGTGGGCCCACTGCCGATGGTGCCGACGGCGCTACCCGCTAAGTCGATGTGGGCATCAAAACCAAGCTCGAGCATCTTAGCCACGAGATACTCAACGGCGACGGATTCATCACCACTCAGGCTGGGAATGCCAACGAGCCCATGGAGCAGATCGACGGCCGCATCGTCGGAGATCAGGCCTTCCACTTTAGCCTCACGCGACAACGAGGACGTCACGACCGCGCTCCTTCCCAATTGTGGTGCTGATATCTGGGCCAACGCCCTCCGTGATGCGCTTGAGAACCAGATCAGCAATTGCCATGGCGACCGAGCGATTGCCAATCTGGACGAAGTGACGGAACTCGGGATTGGGAGAGACATCCCAGACAACGAGCTCGCGGTCGACCTCAGCTATCGTGACGCCGAGAGCAGACGCGTTCAGGACCGAAGCGGCCCGAATTGCCAGCTGTGCAGCTTCAGTAGATTGGGTGGTCGACTTTCCACCTTCTGATCTTGCAATTGGCATGCCATCAATCACCACATATTCCGTTTTCTCGGCCACTGTTGGTGCTCCGAGTACGGCGAGCAAGGATCGGGCACCTGATGAACCGATCGTATGGCGGTGCTCCAGTGCGGCTTCCGCGATATCGTCGTCGGCGATCGGCAATCCCGGACGCCCGATCGTCATTGGAAACAGCGTGCACGGATAGTTCATCGATCGCAAAGTTGACATTCCGCCCGCTTCGGAGATGACCAGGGACGTTGGAGACGTTGGGATCGAGGCGTCGGCGAACCTGGTGACCACATCGAGTCTCGATCCGTGTGATGCGAGACCGCCGTCGACCAGACAGCGGCCCTGATTACGCAGCAGCGAGAACAGATTCCCGGCAGCACTACGATTTGCGCATCGATCGATCAGGATCTGCGGGTCCGCGTCGTGCGACGGGGATGCTTCGGCTGGGGCGGCTCCAGTGACCTGGCCTGGAATTGTGGCTGGTGGGAGTGGCGACGCCTGAAGCCCGCGATCAGCGAACGCAGCGATGAGCTGCTTCTCTTCGACCCGCACTCTTTCGCACAGAACTACAATCTCTGCCATACCCGTTGCCTTCCAGCGCAATTAGCCACTGATAATCGATCCGTTTTACTCGCCCCAGTCTTCGCCTTCTTCAGGCGCCGGACCGAGGGTTACCGGATCGACCGTAAGGACCTCGAGCTCAACTCCACACTCTGCGCAAACGATGATTTCGCCGACTTCAACATTGCCAACGGTGATTTCTGCACCGCACTCGGGACATTCGACAACCGTGGTACTCATTGCTTTCCCTCACTCGTCTCTACTGGCTGCCAGGACCATCCGGGCACACCCTGATTCACCATTTCACGAACCCTAGCAAAGCATCTGCAGCAGCAGGGCTTTGTGGGCATGCAGGCGGTTCTCGGCCTGCTCGAATACAATCGATTGCGGTCCGTCCGCAACCGAGCTTTCGACTTCTTCATCGCGATGCATAGGGAGGCAGTGCAGAAAGATTGCCTCCGGTTTGGCTAGCGCCATGAGCTGGCGTGTGACTTTGAAGGGCGCGAGCGTTACCGCGCGAGCGGCACTGTCTTCCTGGCCCATGCTGACATGGACATCGGTATACACCGCGTCCGCTCCATCGGCGGCGGCCTGAGGATCATCGGTGATTGAGATAGTTGCACCGCTTGCCGCGGCCAGCCAGTTGGCCTGAGTGACGATATCGGCGGGCGGCTGATAAGCCGCAGGACATGCCACAGTGACGCTGACGCCAGTAGCCGCACCGGCGACCAGTAGCGAAGATGCCACATTGTTGCCGTCACCGAAATAGGCGAGTTTGAGGCCGCTCAGCTTTCCAAAGTGTTCCTGGATCGTTTGCAGGTCGGCCAGAACCTGCGTTGGGTGGTTTCGATCTGAAAGGCCGTTGATGACAGGCACACCGGCATACTGGGCGAGCTCTTCGATATCCTGGTGGCGGACGACCCTGGCCACAATTGCATCGACATACCTTCCCAACACCCTCGCAGTGTCGGCAGTGGTTTCACCGCGCTTCAACTGAAGGTCGTTGACACCGAGAAAGACGGCGGTGCCACCGAGCTGTGCCATGCCCGCTTCGAACGAGACTCGCGTGCGGGTGCTGGGATGCTGAAAGATCATTCCGAGCGTTTTGCCGGGGAGATATCCGTGCGGTTCGCCTCGTCTCTGCATTCGCTTGAGCCGTGAGGCAGTGTCGAGCAGATCAAGGATTTCCTCCGGCGCAAGGTCGATGTCATCGACCAGGCTGCGGCCGCGCAACTGGGTGCTGACGGTGAAGGTCCGCAAACTGGGTGTTGCGGTGCCGCCGAGGGACATGCTTTGCAGGTCGGCAGTGCGATCGACGGCGCGCAGGTCAGTCTTGGCGCGCTGATGGGAAGCACCTTCAGAAGACGTATCTGGCTGTTTCATGAACACAGGTTCCGGCATGGTACGTTCCCTCCGGCTCTCGACAATTACGAGACGCGTCGTGCGAGTGGCTCGAAGCCACTGGCCAAAGGGGCGAGGAGCGCCAGCCCTCGCGGTACCACCCTTTTTCCGCAGCGTGGCACGCTGCGGATCTCCTGGCTGTTGCTTTCGTGGGAGCCACCCACCTGGACCTACTTGATTGCTGCTGGAGAGCAGCGATCTTTCTTCGGCCAGTCGCTCCAAGGCGCGTTCCGCGGAAGATTGCCATCCCCGGGCTTTCACCATCTCCGGGTCGCTTAGGCAAGAGCTTTGCGTACTACTCCTCGTCAACGCGAGAACCGATGCCGATTTCGGCACCATGCGGAGAACTGCAAACGATTCGCGGGATTCGAACGTCAGGCGACCGTTTGCACGCTCGTTAGCGTGCTGGCCGCCTGTGCGGAGAGCGGGAGAGGCTCTCCGAGAACTGTGTATTCATCTCGAACCTCTTCGCTATCCGAAGGTGCGTGGAACGCACCGGACGGCAACTGTCGCCAAACCAGCCTTACCCAACTGGATTAAGCTGGCATGCACTTGTATACACCGAGAGTCGCAGAATGCGCAAGGGATAGGGAGAGCGAATGCCCGGCAGTGCGTTCGTAATCTGTCGGATCACCTGATTGGGTGGATGGCGGTGAAGCGGTGGCCCAGACCGTCAACATCGGGCGCATCGCATGGCGTGTGTTTTATGCTGCACACATGCCGTGTCGATGGGTGAGGGAATGGATGTGACTATGGTCGAGAAGATGCTGATTGCGAAGGCGGGAGATACGGAGCTCGTGCTCCTGCCGGGAATGTCCAACCGCCACGGGGTTGTGACGGGAGCAACTGGCACCGGAAAGACGGTGACGATCCAGTCGATGATCGAGCAGTTCAGCGCAGCGGGAGTGCCGGTTTTTGTCTCTGATATCAAGGGAGATGTGGCTGGGCTTGCTGCACCTGGAGGCGGAAACACGAGGGTCGACGATCGACTCGCGATGCTGGGTCTCCCGCCGCTCGAGCCGGTGTCGTTTCCGGTGGTGTTCTGGGACGTGTTTGGCGAGCAAGGACACCCAGTGCGAAGCACGGCTTCGGAGATGGGCCCGCTGCTTCTCTCCCGGATGCTGGAACTGAACGATACGCAAACTGGCGTGATGAGTATTGCGTTTCGATATGCGGATGACGAATTGCTGCCGCTGATCGATCTCGCCGATCTAAGGGCGCTGCTCGGGGCAGTCAATGAGAACCGCAAAGAGCTCAATGCCACTTATGGGGCTGTCTCGCCTGCCTCGATTGGGGCTATTCAGCGAGGTTTGCTGCGACTCGAGGACGCTGGCGGGAACCTTCTTTTCGGTGAGCCGGCGCTCGACTTCAGCGACTTCCTCCAAGCCGACTCAGAAGGCCGTGGATACGTCAACATTCTAGCCGCCGACAAACTGTTTCATCAGCCGATTGCCTATTCGACCTTTTTGCTGTGGATGCTTTCTGAACTCTTCGAGAGCTTGCCTGAGGTCGGGGATCAGGACAAGCCAAAACTGGTGTTCTTTTTCGATGAGGCGCACTTGCTGTTCAAGGATATGCCGAAGTCGCTGGGAACCCGGATCGAACAAGTGGTGAGGTTGATTCGGTCAAAGGGAATAGGGGTTTTCTTCATTACGCAGATGCCTATCGACATCCCGGATCCTGTACTTGGGCAACTGGGCAATCGGGTTCAACATGCGTTGAGGGCATACACACCGCGGGATCAGAAAGCGATTCGGGCGGTGGCGGAGACCTTTCGGGTCAACGAGTCGTTTGATATCGAGCAGGCCGTGACCGATCTCGAGACTGGCGAGGCGCTCGTTTCGTTTCTTGACGAAAAAGGTGCGCCATCGGTCGTCGAGCGGGGCATGATCATCCCGCCAAGGAGCCGAATCGGGACCCTGGAGCCTGTCGAGCGCGCTGCAGTGCTGGCCAGTTCGCCGGTGCACGGAAAGTATGAGGTGGCGATCGATAGCGAGAGCGCTCATGAAATCCTCGCTGAGCGAATGAAACGAGCGGAGCTCGAAGCGGAGTTTGAACGAGAGCGACTCGAGCGTGAGAAAGAAGAGCGCAGGTCTCAGCCGCGAAGCCGAGGTTCGTCAAAGAGCCCGATGGATGAATTGCTGGGTGACACGGCATCTTCGCTCGGACGCGAGCTGGGCCGATCTATTGCAAGGGGATTGTTTGGGTCATTAAAGCGGTGAGGACTTTGCACCGGCCAGGCCGGGTATGTGTAGTACTCCCAGAACTCCTCCAGAAAGTTGGCACACCGCCACGCGGGGCTACGGTTCACGCCAGTTTGAACTTTCACATTCGATGAACGATTGTTCCGTTGGAAAACGTTGAATGCCTGTTGATCGATCAATGAACTGTCGCTAGCGTAAACGGCGAGGCTGGATATGCTGGTTGTCAACAATGTTTCCAAGCGATATGCCGATCGGGAAGTCCTTGTCGATGTGACGTTTGCGATGCAGGCTGGCGAGAAAGTTGGTCTGATTGGACGCAACGGAAGCGGCAAGAGCGTGCTCTTGCATTTGCTGGCGGGAATCGAAGCTCCGGACAAGGGATCGATTCAATGGTCGCCGGGTGCCAGACCAGGTTACCTGGCACAGCTGATCGAACCTGAGGGAGCCTCGACGGTTGGCGATGCGCTCGCATCTGGCCAGACACCCTGGCTCGATGCGAAGGTCGCGATGGAGCGGTCGTCGACCTTGCTCGAACGGAGTGATGCGCCGAACGATAGCGAGCTGGATCAGTTTGCAAATGCGCTCACGGCATTCGAGGCCCTGGGTGGATACGATGTCGAACAGCGTATGGAAGAAGTCCTGAGTGGACTGGGGATCGGCGAGATTCCACTCGACCGGGACGTGCGGATGCTGAGCGGCGGTGAGAAGACTCGCGTCGGTCTGGGGTCGCTCCTGCTGTCAGGTGCTTCCGCGCTGCTTCTCGATGAACCTACCAACTATCTCGACCTGCCAGCGTTGCATTGGCTCGAAGGGTTCATCCAGCGAAGCTCTGCTGCAGCAGTGATCGTTTCCCACGACCGGGCTTTTCTCGACGCAACTGTTTCCTCGATTCTGGCGATCGACGACTCGGCACACTCCGTCAAGGTCTATCAGGGAGGCTACTCTGCGTATCTCCAGGAAAGGCTCCGGGAACGAGAAGATCTCGAAGCTCGATACCGGGATCAGCTCGATCGGGAGAAACGAGTCATGCGGGATATTCGACGGCTGAAAGGTGACGCTCGGTCGATCGAGCGGGGAACCACCCATTTTCACTATCGAAAGATCGCGAAAGGCGTGGCACGTCGAGCGACGGTGCAGGAGCGTCGTTTGCGGCGGTCAATCGACGACGAGGAGCACCTAGACCGTCCTGAGTATGAGCAGCGACTGTATCTTGGGTCTCTAAAGGCACAGGGTATGGATGGCACAAAGCTGGTGTTCAGGGTGGACAGGATCGACTGCACGGTCGGGGCCAAGGTGATCCTCTCTGACGTCAGCGTCACTGTTCGCAGCGGTAGCCGCATAGCGCTGCTGGGTGCAAATGGCAGCGGGAAGTCGACATTGCTGAGAACGATTGTCGAGTCGTGGCCCGGCGATTCAAAGATTCGTTGGGGTCAAGGCGTTAGTTTGGGCTTGCTTCAGCAGGAGTACGCGCGCTCGGAAGTAAAGGATCATCAGACGGTCCTGTCAGCAATGCGGGAACGTGCGTCGGGAGAAGAGTCGGCTTTGCGGGCTGTACTCGACCAGTTCCTTTTCAGCGGGCGGGAGGTCGACCGAATGGTCAGGGATCTTAGTTACGGCGAACGGGTCCGACTCGAACTGGCTCTGTTGGTTGGGGGAGGTGCGAATCTGTTGATGCTCGATGAACCGACGAGTCACCTTGACTTGCCCGCGGTTGAATCGTTGCAGAGTGCTTTGGCAGCCTTTCAGGGACCGATGATTGTCGTGTCGCACGATCGGGCATTCCTGCATGGAATCGGGATTACCGGTGTGTGGCTTGCCGATCGGGGTTCCCTGGCCGTGGTCGAAGGGGAAGGCGCCCTGGGTACCGCTCTTCCGGCAATGGGCCTGGCCACGAAGAACGATGTGATTCGCCAGGCCTGATCAACTGATGCTGAATTGTTGACACGTACGAAGGGATTCTCTATATTCTTGGTCAACAACTTAAGAGCCTGCCTTATCAGGAGAGGTGGAGGGATACGGCCCTGTGAAGCCCGGCAGCCTGCGTTTATGCAAGGTGCCAATTCCGGCGGAAAGATCTGCGAGATAAGGGATCGAAGTCCTTGACTACCCCTTTTTCGCAGAGGGGTTTTTTGTTTTGCTGATCTCGGAGATCGGTGCCGCGTCTGCGATTTCCTTGCTCAGGGACGTTTCGAGATTCGAGTGAGCTCAACTGGATGGTCGCGTGAAGCAACGTTTTGACGGTTCCATTTTCATTCCGTTGCCGGAAAAGGCGGCACCGGTAGAGAGTGGTGTGCCGCACCTGAAGCTGGTTGGTGGTCGCCCCGGCGCTGGCATTGCAGATGGTGAGCTGCAGTGGATGGTGACCGGTCCTGTAGATCTCGAGCTTGGTGGGTCGTTGCCTTCTGTGACCGTGGCGTACCGAACGTGGGGTGCTCTTAACGAGGCTCGAGACAATGCCGTTCTCATCCTTCACGCATTGACAGGTGACAGCCTGGCGACGGGCGAAGGCGGGTGGTGGTCTCCACTTATCGGCGAGGGGATGACCTTCGACACGCGACGGTCATTTGTGATCTGCGCAAACATTCTCGGGGGGTGCCAGGGAACGACCGGACCGGCATCGACCGATCCGCTAACGGGGCGGCCGTATGCCATGCGGTTCCCGCTGATCACGATTGGCGATATGGTGACAGTGCAACGCAGGCTCATCGAAGCGCTGGGAATCCACAGAATCGTCGCGGCCGGAGGCTCGATCGGCGGATGTCAGGCGCTGGAGTGGGCAACGAGGCATCCTGAGCTTGTCTCAGCGACGATTTCTGTTGCGGCGACTTCGGCGATTGGTCCGTTGCCGATTGCGCTCAACGAAGCGGGGCGACGGGCGATCATGGCTGATGCGGACTGGCGTGGCGGCGAATATGCCAGTGAGGGAGTGTTTCCAGCCGAGGGGCTGGCGATTGCGCGAATGATCGCAATGACGCAGTTCCACAGCACCGAGAGCATGGGAGGACGGTTTGGGCGCAAACCTGCAACGAGGCCCAGCCTCTATCCGTCGTTTGGC
>JBGTJM010000074.1:0-9039 GCA_041745115.1 Thermomicrobiales bacterium | reverse complement strand
TGGAGGGGGAGCGAAGCGGGACGGGGCGAGATAGATTGCCGCGGCGAAACCACGTGCCGTCGGCGTCTGCAACTCAAACCACTGCAGACCAGATCCAGAGACTGGCCCTGAAAGGATTGTGGAAATCGTGCCGGTTGGCATTGTCAGAAGAATCGAGGAGGTTGTCGACGGGCTGACTCGGAGATTTAGCGCCGTGGTCGTCTGGACCGCATCGCCGGCTTTGAGCGGTGCAGGAATGCCCGCCGGGACGTCTGAGATGAGCCGAAACCGATCCTGGTTTGCCCAGCCGGTTTTTCGCGCAGTTGAGCCGAGCGCGTCGTTGACCTGGTACCAGATTGTGTTTTCAGCATATTTCGGGCCGTTTACGACGATGGCGATTTCGTCGCGAACCATCCTTGCAAGCTCAGACGCCGAGTTGGTGGGCATTGCCAGCAACCCAAGCGAGCTCGGAGTGACCGCCAGGGTGTACCCAAGCTCGAAGAGGCCACCTCCGGTTGTGTTCGGCTGAGCGATCTCGAGGAACTCGGCTGTGCACCAGCCGCTACCCAGGGCCGTGGAAATGCGAAACCACGGAAACTGGTCGGCGAGCGTCGGTCCGGCGATGACTATTCCAATCGTTTCGGCGGGAAGCTCGGCAATGATCTCGGCCCCGATACCGGCTGCGGCGCGGAGGTTGAGGAGAAATCCCTCACTTGTGGCGACGACGACCGTGTCGCCGAGAATCAGGCCAGCTGGCGGCCCATCTGGCGCGTTCTGCATAGCAGAAGCGACCTGCGTTCTGATCTGGGGGATCAGTGCGTAGAGAAATGTTCCGGGGCACGAGGTTGGCACCACATCCTGGTGCCCAACAATCGTTGGTACCGATTCCAGGTACCAGAAGTCGGATGTGCTCAGCGGATTCAGCCCGCGAAGCAGCCAGGAGAGGACCATGACCAGACTCGACCTGGCCTGGGCAGTCACCTGTGCAGTCCGGAAGTCTCCAATCAGGCAGACTCCGCTCGAACCGGAGTTGAACAGTGTGGTGTTGCCGCCGACGACATTCTGGCCACCGACCCGTCCTTCGTAGATGTTGCCAAACCGGTCGATGAGGTAGTTGTATCCGATGTCGCCCCAGCCGCGGGTTATGGCGTGATAGTAGTAGACGGCGCGCATTGCCGATACCGGATCGGTGCCGTTGTAGAGCTCGGTGTGATGCACGATTGCGTGCCGAACCGGTGCATAGGTGGGGGGCCAGAGCTCCTGTCCGTTTCGGAAGCGGAACGATTCGTCGGCTCCCCATGCCTGCCTGGAGATGATTGTCGGAGCGACTGCGGGATCGTTGGTCGCTGCGAGGACTGCGGGCAGGTCGCCGGCCAAGGGTCCGTCGCTGGTGTCGATAAAGGTGATTCTCACCCCGGGAATCGTCTGGGGATTGCCCAATTCGTCGACGATGCGATACTGCAGGAATCGAGCCCCTTCAGCACCGAGCAAGCCAGTGAAGTGGCGTCCTTCGATCGTTTCGCGACCCTCGTCATGATCTTTGGTCAAGGTGATGGTGTCGGAATACGCGATTCCATCCTGGCTCAGCCGCATCTCGATGTGAGGCCAGGTACCAACGGCGTTTGGCCAGTGGACGCCGATTGCTGTCGGGGCGACTGGAGACTCGACAACGACGAAGTCACTCCAGGAGGCCGAGGCTATTGCCGGTTGGTCGTCGTCAGACGACCATTCATACGTCGCTACTGCTGGAGGTTGGCTGACCGTCTGGGCGCTGGCCGTCAGCCTCTTCTGAACAGAGGGGGCAATCCCCACTGCGGCAAAAGATGTCAGCGCCAATGCTGAACGCAGCATCGCTCGCCGCGTGAGCAAGTCCTGTTCACCTATGTTCGATTGCTGACTGTCGCGGGTATCTGAGTTCAACGGTTGTCGTCACTTCGATGATATCGGTCACCGTTTCGAGACTGTGTTCTGCCAAGGTACCATAACCTTGTCAGGACGACATTTGGCCATGTGGTGGCGAAATGGTCGTGAGGTGAGCGGAGAACAGTTGGATCAGGGATACTGCCGCTGAATCGATTCGACCGGCCACTTCTCATTAGTGAGATCGACGTACGACTGATCAACAATTCCAGCAACCGGGAGCGATCTGATGCCGCGATGTCTTGTGAACGATCTCGAGATTGCCTACGACCTGCATGGTGAAGGTGATCCGGTGCTGATGATCAATGGCATAGGTGCCAACCGACACGCGTGGGGACAGCAGATACCGGCCTTGGCAGGTGAGTTCACCGTCATTACGTTCGACAATCGAGACGTTGGGGAGACAGTCTCCCGGGGTGACTCGGGTGACTACGCGATGGACCAGTTCGCGACAGATGCAGCAGGGCTGCTCGATCATCTCGAGATAGAGGCTGCCCACATTGTGGGTGCATCGATGGGTGGTGCCATCGCACAGGAATTCGCGATTGGCTATCCAAGTCGAACGAAGAGCCTGACGGTTGCCTGTTCATGGCCAGCAACTGACCCGTGGATGCATGAGCTGATGTCTCGCTGGGACGAGATCTTCCGGAGCTCGGGTGGAGTCGCCTGGGCGCGAAACAGCTGGCTGTGGGTGTTCACCCACCGATATTATGCGGAATCCGGCAGTCTACAGTCGCTGCTGGATGGAGCCGCCGCTGACCCGCATCCTCAAACAGTCGAAGCCTATCTTCGGCAGTCGGCGGCGTTCAAAGGCCATGATGCGCTAGACAGGCTTTCGTCGATCAATTGCCCGACACATGTGGTTTGTGGGGAAGAGGACATCTACACGCCACTACGGTATTCGATCGATATCGCCAATGCGATACCCGGGTCAACGCTTTCGGTTTTGCCAGAAGTCGGGCATGGGATGTTCTGGGAATCGACCGATGCATTCAATGAACTGGTTCTGACGTTTCTTCGCGAGTCGACGAACCGGTAGGCGTTCCATGTCGAGCGAGTATTTGAGATAGAAGGAGGATGAATGAACAATCTGATTTTGGGTTCGACGATCGTGTTTGCGCCATTCTCGATTGACCAGGCTCTTGACGGCCTGGCCGCGGCTGGGTATCGAAATGTCGAGATTGGTGCGGTGAAGGGATGGTTCGAACATATCGATCCTGATTCGGCGACCGAAACTGAGGTCGGCAGAATCGGTGCGAAGCTGGCCGAGCTCGAACTGAATCCGGTGAGTTTGAGTGGGCATACGCAGTTGCAGACTGAGGAGGGCAAGCATCGCTTCATGCGGGCGATCGATATCGCCTCCGAGCTGGGCATGCAGATTGTGAATACGTTCACGGGTGACGCCCAGACGGATGAGGAGCACGAGGCGTACTTCGCAAACGTTCAGGATCTCTGCGACTATGCGCTGTCCAAGGGACTGAAAATCGGCATGGAGACCGATAGCAACATGCTTCCCACGGCTCGTATAGGAGTCGACATTCTGGCTCGTATCGATCGACCAGATGCACTGGGGTTCAACTACGACCCGGGGAATGTCATTTACTACACCGGTGCTGATCCATATGAGGACATTGCGTTTGCGCTGCCGCAGATGGTCCACTTTCATCTAAAGGACAAGATTGGCGGTCAGGGGGTATTCAACTTTCCTGCAACAGGCGACGGTGAGATCGATATTCCGCGTCTATTGCGAATTCTCGAAGAAGGTGGGTATACGGGGCCCATAAGCGCAGAGGTCGAGTTCGACGACAAGGGCTGGCCAGATTGCGAAACCTGTCTGGGGGCGGCAAAGCGATCGGTCGAGAACCTGCGGGCCTTGGGTCTGGAGTGGTGACATGCAGTCAAATTCAGGGATCGTAGAGGGTGAGCCTGGGCCAGAACTAACGCATTTCGATGAATCTGGGCGGGCTCGGATGGTGGATGTGGGGGATAAGGATGAATCGCGGCGGGAGGCTGTGGCATCGGCCCGAGTGAGAATGCGGCCGGAAACCATAGCGATCGTACGAGAGGGCCGGGCGGCGAAGGGGGATGTTCTGGCGGTGGCTCAGGTGGCGGCGATCATGGGCGCCAAACGCACGCCAGACCTGATTCCGATGTGTCATCCGCTCCTGCTTACGGGTGTCGATGTAGCGTTCCGGGTGGAGTCGGATGGTGTTGCGATTTCGGCGACCGTACGCACCCGTGGACAGACTGGCGTGGAGATGGAAGCGTTGACGGCAGCGAGCACCGCCGCGCTTACGATCTACGACATGCTGAAGGCCGTTGACCGGGATATGGTGATTGCTGACGTCCGGCTCGAACGCAAGTCGGGAGGGCGAAGCGGCGACTGGAACCGGAGCATCTGAGTAGCGCGGCGACCAATTCGCGGTAGCCCAGGTGGTATATTCATTATTGATGAACGCGAACACGCTTGAGTGTTCGCGTTTTTGTGTGTTTGGGGGGACTTGACAGTGAGTCCCAACCGGGAGGAAGTCGATGGTACCAGGACGTTTATCCCGCAGAACGTTTGTTGGGGGATCGGTTGCGATCTCAGCAGCAGGGCTGATGCCACTTGGACTGCGTAGCGTGCGTGCGCAGGAGCCACTCGTGGCAACGATGATCACCGATACGGCTGGACTCGGCGATCAGAACTTCAATGATCTTGCGAACCTGGGCGGCTCGATGGCCGCCGAGCAGTTTGGCGCGGAGTGGCGCGTGATCGAGTCTGTGGACGCGGCGGCATACGTGCCGAACCTCACCGCTGCTGCAGAACAGGGCCAGCTTGTCGTTGGCGTAGGGTTTCTTTTGACTGCGGCCCTGGAACAGGTTGCTGCTCAGTTTCCAGAGGTCTATTTCACCCTCATTGATTCAGTTGTGGAAGCTGACAATGTCCAGTCGGTTCTTTACAAAGAACATGACTCTGCGTTTCTCACTGGTGTCGCATCTGGACTGACCACGACCACCAACAAGCTTGGAGTCATCGGCGGTGAGCGCATTCCACCGGTGATCAGATATGAAGTCGGATTCAGGGCTGGGGTGGCAGCGGTCAATCCGGATGCGGAAGTGCTCGTTGCATACGTTGACTCATTCCAGGATCCCGAACAGGGTAAGGAGTTCGCTCTTTCCCAGTTCAACGACGGAGCTGACATTCTATTCCCAGTCGCGGGGCTTACCGGCGTTGGTGTGTATGATGCAGCGGCGGATCTGGGCAATCTGGGAGAGCAGTGGGTGCTGGGCGCCGATGTGACGCAGGATCACCTGGCTCCCGGTTTCGAGCTCGCGGTTTGCCGAAAGGGTGTGGACGCGTCGACATTCCGGGCGGTTCAGCAGGCAGTCGAGGGGAACTTCCAGCCTGGACTGAATCTTCTGGGTCTTGGAGAAGAGCCGGTCGGATTCGAGAATCCGGACATCGGGGTCGGGTTCGAGGATCCGAATGGCCGGGTGGCTGCTGAAGTTCTGGAGCAGGTAGTAGCCTACCAGGCGCTGATCGCCGATGGAACGCTCGTGGTCCCGTCCACGGACGAGGAGTTCGAAGCATTTGATCCGGCTGCGGTTACGCTCGGCGCGTAGGGGCTGGGTGTCGTCCCGCGGCACCCACTGAGATAGTTTTGGAGCGGACGCACTGCCATGCGTCCGCTCTCATTCCATCTGGTCATCGCCTGGCTTTGCGATGCACCTGAAACACGATTCAAGGGGCGAATCCATTTGTGAGTGTTATTCAGCCTGCCGAAACACACCTTGCTTCCGAACCAGCCAGGCTGGCAGTGGAGATGCTCGGCATTGTCAAACGATTCCCGGGAGGAGTGGTGGCCAATGCAGGCGTCGACCTTTCCGTGGAGGAAGGCGAGATTCACGCCTTGCTCGGAGAGAACGGGGCTGGCAAGTCGACGCTGATGAACATCCTGATGGGACTCTATCCGCCGGATCGCGGTGACGTCATCGTCAACGGGCAGCACGTCCGGTTTAACAGTCCGCGGGATGCCGTGGAAGCGGGACTGGGGATGGTGCACCAGCATTTCATGCTTATTCCCCGTTTCACGGTCACCGAGAACATCATTCTTGGCTCCGAGGGAGCATCGCTCAGGCTCGATCGGAAGACCGCCGAAACGGAAGTCGGTCGCACTGCGGAAGAGTACGGATTGTCTGTCGATCCGACAGAACTCGTGGAAAACCTCCCGGTAGGCATGCAGCAGAGAGTCGAAATACTTCGCGTGCTGTATCAGCATAGCAACATCCTGATTCTCGACGAGCCGACGGCGCTACTGACCCCGCAGGAGGTCGATGATCTTTACCGCGTGCTGAATGCCTTGCGGAATGCTGGCAAGACGGTGATCTTCATTACTCACAAGCTCCGCGAGGTCGCCGCGATCAGTGACCGGGTCACTGTGATCCGGCGAGGCGAGACGGTCGGCACGCGGATGACACAGGACACGACTTCGGCGGAACTCGCCGAGCTGATGGTCGGTCGTGGCGTTTCGCTGAAGGTGACACGAGGTGCTTCGCGCCCGGGCGAGGTGGCCCTTCAGGCGTTCGATCTGGTCGTCAAGGGAAAAGGCAGCCGCAACGCGCTGGATGGATTGAGCCTCTCAGTTCGAAAAGGGGAGATCGTCGGAATCGCCGGAGTCGAAGGCAACGGCCAGTCAGAGCTTGTGGAGACGTTGGCGGGATTGCACCGACCCGACAGTGGCACTGTGATGCTCGGTGGCCTAGAAGTCACTGACGGAAATCCAGTGGATCGACGCCGGAATGGGCTTTCATATATCCCTGAAGATCGACAACATCGGGGCCTGGTGCTGCCGTTCTCGCTAACAGAGAATGTCTTGCTCGGTAATAGCGAGTTGCCACCTTTTGGCAATGGACGCAGGATCGACTACCGAAAAGCCGAAGAAGTCACTCGCGAGCTGATGGAGAAGTTCGACGTGCGTGCTCCGGGTCCTCAGACGCCAGCTCGGTCGTTGTCGGGTGGGAATCAGCAAAAGCTGATCATTGCCAGGGAGCTACATCGAGAGCCGTCGGTCCTTCTGGCAGTTCAACCGACCCGGGGGCTCGATGTTGGTGCCATCGAATTCGTTCATTCGCAGATCGTGGCTGAACGGGATCGTGGACGGGGTATTTTGCTGATTTCGTTCGATCTCGATGAAACGCTCGATCTGAGTGACCGGATTCTGGTGATCTATCAGGGTCGAATTGTTGGCGAGTTTGCCGGAGAGCGTGTCAACCGAGCGGAGCTCGGCTTGCTGATGGGGGGGCGCACACTGCGTGGAGAGCGGGTTGGCACAGCCAGTTAGGGAGGCTCGGTGGAGAGGGCCAGGCGTCACCGTGTTGACGTCGGCGCTGGCCGTGGTCATTGCGCTGGCCGCTGGCGCACTTTTCATTTTCATATCCGGGGACAACCCAGTCGAAGCATATCAAGCGCTCTGGAACGGTGCGTTCGGCAGCCGGCGGGCGGTTGGTGAAACATTCGCGGCGTCGACGCCCTACATCTTCGGGGGCCTGGCGTTCGCGGTGGCCTACCGCGCTGGTATGTTCAACATTGGCATCGAGGGCCAGATGATCATGGGTGGCCTGGCGGCCGGGCTTTTCGCCGGGGCGGACCTTGGGTTGCCCCGACTGGTCTATGTACCGACGGCGATGGCTCTGGCTCTGATAGCCGGTGGGATCTGGGGATCGATTGCGGGCATGCTGAAAGCGGTATCGGGTGCCCATGAAGTCATCACGACGATCATGTTGAACTATCTGGCGTATCGCCTCCTCAGCTATACATTGTTGCAAACTGAAGCGTTCCTGCCGGTCAACCCACAGCTGCAAGCCACCGATTTGGCTCCTGCTGACGCTCGTTTACCAATCATTCTGAGCGGAACTCGATTGCACGCAGGTTTTCTGGTGGGGCTTTTTGCGGCGCTTGTGATCTGGATATTGCTTTTCCGGACGAATTTTGGCTACCGGGTGAGAACTGTTGGATTGAGCCGGGGAGCAGCGGCTTACGCGGGCATCTCCTGGGGTGCGACCGTGGCGGGGGCGATGTTTGTCAGCGGCGGTATGGCCGGGCTAGGAGGCGGCAGCGAAACGATTGGGTTGCTTGGCCAGCAGTACAACGCTCCTCAGGGGTACGGCTTCACCTCGATCGCCGTTGGACTCGTGGGGCGCAACCACCCCTTTGGGGTCGTGGCCGCCGCTATCGTCTTTGGCGCTCTGCGGAGCGGATCAAATGCGATGCAGAATCAAGTTGGTACATCCAAAGAGATTGTGCTGGTCCTGCAAGGACTGATGATCCTGGCGATTGCGGCGCTCGCGGCAGGTGATCGAATTCGAGCGGTGATCGCGCGCAAACGACGATCTGGACCGGCGAGCGGCGAACAGCCAGTCGCCACCGGAACTGGTTCGTAGAGTGCTCGAGACAGTGGAAATGAAGGCGAAGGTCTGAGTGGCCGGTTTTCTGGACTTCTTCGATGTAAATCTTCTGAAGGCCGTACTGCGGATGGCGACACCATTGGTGTTTGCTGCAATGGGAGGACTGCTTTCGGAGCGTTCAGGAATCATGAATATCGCGCTGGAAGGGCTGATGCTGTCTGGCGCGTTTGCGGCGGTAGTCGGCACGTATTACCTCGAGAGCGCCTGGCTGGGGTTGCTCGTAGCTCTGATCGTGGGTGGCCTGACAGCGCTGGTGCATGGTGTGTGGAGCATTGGATTGCGGTCGGACCAGATTGTGACGGGAACAGCGATCAATCTTCTCGCAGCCGGTGTGACGGTGTTCCTGATTCAGCGAATCTGGTCCCAATCAGGCAGGACGCCTTCGGTCGAAAAGCTGCCGAACATTACGTCGGGCATCAACGTGCTGGTGCCGATTGCGTTTCTGTGCGTGCCGCTGGTTTATCTGTTTCTGAACGTGACGAAGCCGGGATTGCGGGTGATGGCCTCCGGCGAACATCCGCAGGCAGCTGAGAGCGTTGGTGTCAATGTGGCCGCGATGCGCTACGGCATGGTTGTGATGAGTGGCGTGTTCGCATCAGCGGCAGGCGCATTTCTGACCATTGGATCGCTGGGGTTGTTTACCCGGGAGATGACCGCTGGCCGAGGCTTTATTGCCCTTGCGGCTGTCATTTT
>JBGTJM010000073.1:0-5730 GCA_041745115.1 Thermomicrobiales bacterium | reverse complement strand
GACACCGCGATGATCTTTTCGGCCGACCTGACGTTCCATCTCGTGGCTGCTTCAAGCGTGACTCGTTCTGCTCGTGAAAAGAGCTCCGGATGAATCGTGAATGCCAGATCGTGGATCGTGACCACGCTGGGAGGATGCTTTGCAGGGATCACATGGGCCGGAACGAAGAGCATCGAAGGGGCGTCGCGGAACGACTCTGCGGAGAGGCGCCCATGGGTCCACAATCGGGGAAACGGAATGCGTCGAACATCATGCCCTGGAGCGAGATCAGCCCCATCAGTCTCGGAGTTTAGGTACACCCTAATCTCCCCCGGGTTCGCAATCGACGCCAGCTGCCTGACAATCTCGACAGCGTAGGTTTCAGTACCTGTGCGAACTGCCCGGCTTACCGCGCTCGCATCGATGCCGATCGGCATGATCTGATGCTGATCAGCCAAGTTCAGTCATGAGTGGACCAATTGCGAACATAAACTCGCCTTTGCAGGCGACTTCGCCGTCGACCGTCGCTTTCCCGACCCCGGTTCCAATATTGCGGCGGAGTTGTCCGAGTTCGACCTCCAGCCTCAATGTATCACCAGGGCGAACCTGACGCTTGAATCGCACTTTGTCGATTCCGGCGAAAAACGCGAGATGCCCTCGATACTCCTCAATCTGGAGAAGCGCCACGCCTCCGACCTGGGCCAGCGCTTCGACAATCAGCACTCCCGGCATGACCGCATACTGCGGGAAATGACCCTGGAAGAAGGGTTCGTTGATCGTTACGTTCTTGATCCCGACCGCGCGGGCACCGGTCTCGAGCTCGATGATCCTGTCCACTAGTAGGAATGGATATCGGTGTGGGATGATCGCCTGAATCTGTTCAGCGTTCAGGACGGTTTCGTGTCGATCTGTCATGCCAACCCCCGAATTCAGTCTACGATTGCCCGTCATTTGTCACGGTCTGGCAACTAGTATTCGCAATATCGATCCTCCCGCTCGCTTGTTCCTACATCGTTACGAGCTGATCTCTGCCTGGACCGACTCCGACCATTGTGACGGGAGAACCCGCTCTTTGCGCAACGTAGTTTACGTACCGGACCGCATTCTCAGGGAGGTCAGCTCGATCGCGAATGGTGGACGTTTCCGATTGCCAGCCAGGCATGGTCACGTATTTCGGTTGCACGGTTGAGAGAACGTCCAGATCGGTTGGAATGGTAGTTATCGTACCGGATACGCTCTGGTAGGAGTCTGCTGCGCTGATTTCTGGAAAGACGTCGAACACATCGACGAGGGTCAGGGCGATTTCGCTCACACCGTTGAGCCGGACTGCTGATCTGGCCGCAACGCCGTCGAACCAGCCTGTGCGGCGGGGCCGACCTGTTGTCGTTCCATATTCTCTGCCACGCTCGCGAATCAGTGAACCCCGATCATTTAACTGCTCGGTTGGCATCGGGCCGGCTCCGACCCTGGTGCTGTATGCCTTGAAGACACCAATCACCCGTTCGACCTGCGTTGGAGCGACGCCCGCGCCCTGGCAAGCGCCAGAGGCAGTTGGAGACGACGAGGTTACGAATGGGTAGGTTCCGTAGTCAATATCCAGCAGTGTGCCCTGGGCGCATTCCACGATGACCTGCTTTCGAGCATCGAGAGCATCCTGGACGATCAGCTCGGTCGCTTGAATAAACGGTGCAAGCTGCTGACCAATCTCCGCCAGCGAACGGACCAGCTCGTCTGCGTCGATCGTATCTGACGGAGGTGCTCCGTTGAGCATAGGAGCATGCATAGCGTGGAGATGCTGGACACGCTCCGCGAGAACAGTTTCGTTCAGCAGGTCGACCATACGAATTCCACGACGGGAGACTTTGTCGGCGTAGGCAGGGCCGATGCCCCGCAACGTCGTACCGATGGAATTCGCACCTCGCAGGGATTCTTCTCGCCGATCGATAGCCGAATGATAGGGGAGGACGACGTGAGCCCGGTCGGAAATGACGAGCGCAGCGGTATCGACACCTCGCTTCTGGAGAGCCTGAAGTTCCTTCAGCAATCCGAACGGTTCGATCACAACACCGGCTCCAATTACGCAGACGCACTCTGGATTGAGAATGCCCGAGGGAACCAGGTGCATTTTGAAGACCCCGTCGTCGGTCTCCACAGTGTGGCCGGCATTATTGCCGCCATTTGCGCGCACCACCATGGATGCTGATCGAGCCAAAGCGTCTGTGATTTTGCCTTTTCCCTCGTCGCCCCACTGGCCACCGAGAACTATCGTTGCTGGCATACGTTTCGGGGTCTACCTTCCATCTGAAATCGGAATGCTTTTTGCATCACGGTGACATCCGGTGCAGCCAGAACCAAACCGGAAGTCGAGACGAAGTCTACTCTCGCAGGGATTCGAGCTCATCCATCAGCGCCAGAAGACGTTCTCGCATGTGGAGAATTACCTCGGCCCCTGGCAGATTCACTCCCAGATCGGAGGTCAGTCGTTCGATGATCTGAATACGCTCGACGGTGTCCTGGTCGAAGACGAGCTCATACTTCGAAACGTTTGCCGGTGACACAAGGCCGATCCTGTGCAGGTAGCGAACACGGCGAACGGTCACCCCAGCTCTGGCGGCTACGACATCTACTGTGAGAAACGCGTGAGCGCTCCCTTGCCTCGAGGCCGGGTGAGTGGTGCGTTGCTGCTCCGAATTGGTTGGGCGGTTTCCAGCAGACATCATGATTTGCCTGCCTGTATGGCTTGCCACTGGGCTATAAGATCGCGTTCAGTCTGATCGAGGACGGTGGGAAGAACCACATTCACCTTTGCGACCAGATCGCCACGCTCTTTGTCTTTCGATTTGAGGCCTGGCATGCCAAGTCCGCGAAGTCGAAAGAGGCGACCTTGCTGTGTGCCCTCCGGTATTCGCAGAGCCACTTGCCCCGTGGGGGTTGGCACCAGCACTTCGCCACCGAGAAGCGCGGTGAACAGTGGGACATCTACGGTCGTCTTCAGATTCTTATCTTCCCGCTCGAAGCGCGGATCGGGTTTCACGTTGACGATTAGATAGACATCGCCGGCTGGTCCCTCGCCAATGCCAGCGCCTCCCTGTCCCGCGGCTCGAACTCTGGTCCCTGAGTCAGCACCGGGTGGTATCGACACCTCGATCGAGCGGGTTCTGGGCAAATATCCTCCGCCATCGCAGGTCGAGCACGTTGTGTTGCGGGAAAACCCGGTTCCCTGGCAGGTCGGACATACGTCCTGAGTCTGAATATCGAAGCGACGGGATGTACCGTTGAACGACTCTGAAAAGCTGATTTCCACTGGTGCCTCGAGGTCTCTGCCACGTTGCGACTGCTGACGCGAGCTTGTGAAGGACGAGCCACGGGTGGAGTCCTGTTCGCCAAAGAGCGTCTCAAAGAAGTCCGAGAAACCAGCGTCTCCCGTGGTTTGACGAGCTGAGCGATCTCCACCTGAACGACCGGAATACCAAGAGCCGAAGTCGTCGAAGTCTGCCCGTTGACGGGACTGGTGAGGTTCTTTGCCAGTGAAGCCAGCTTCCTGGTAGCGTTGCCAGTCCTCCCCGTACCGGTCGTAGAGTTGCCTCTTTCCAGTGTCGGAAAGAACTTCATAGGCTTCGTTCAGTTCCTTGAACTGATCTTCGGCATTTTTGTCACCGGGATTGATATCTGGATGGTACTTTCTCGCGAGCTTGCGAAACGCTGCTCGCAGCGCCTTTTCGTCGGCATTTCGCTCCACTCCAAGAATCTGGTAGTAGTCCTTAAATGCTATTTTTGGCATACGCTTTTCACTCGCCTAACGACGTTTTCGGTGCCGGATTCGACGAAGACTCGCTCGACACCACTACTTCAGGTCCGGGTTTGCGGTCCCCGGGACCAAACGAACTGGGTAGTACTCGATACACCCACGCCAGAGCAAACCCCGCTCCTCCGACGAAGACGACTCCCAGCAAAGGGTACGCAATTGCCAGAATTGAGGCGATACCCGCGAGCCCATCCTCGACCATGCTGACGAGCGGGCTGCCAAGTCCGCTTGAGTTTTTCGCGATCCGGATCCGGTTGATGGACTTGTACGTGTGCACGGCGCCCGCGATGAGTAGACCGAGGAACATCGCGATGATGACGTCGATCTCACCACTTCCATCGACGGCAGCCATCATTAGAAACATACCCGCAGCAGGACGAACAGCGGTATTGACCAGGTCATTCAAGTGATCGAGGGTTGGAATCTTGTCGAAGATGAGATCCACCGTCAGTAGCAGCAGGAGAACGGCAATCCCCGCCCCAGACGTAATGACATTGTACGGAGCCGGGAGATCGATTCGGGAGGTCACCCGATCGGCAAGCGCGAGTACAAGCAGGGGAATGTACGCATTAAGACCGGCTGCGGCGGCAAGGACCGCGCCGGTGAGTGTGTTCGTCAATTTCTCAGTACCCTAGCAGCGGCGACTCGAATTGGCGAAGAACGTACGAACGAAAAAGTATAGCATCGCACTTGTTTGTGACCCTGATGCGGTAAGAGTCCTCCAACTAGCCGCCGAATATCGGCGCCAGCGACGGCCACACGGTGATCGAAGAGCATTGTGTCAGGCGAACGACCTGACGACCGTTACGAGTTTGCCCTGAATCTCGACGTTGTCTGGCGCAGTGTAGATTGGCTCCATCGTGACGTTTGCAGGCTGTAGCCGAATCCGCTCGCCTTCTCGATAGAGCTTCTTGAGCGTCGTCTCCTTCTCGTCACGCAACCACACAGCAACCGTATCTCCGTTTTCACATGTTTCCTGATGCCGCAGCAGAATCACGTCTCCGTCATTGATCAGCGAATCGACCATTGAGTGCCCCTTGACACGGAGGGCAAACACGTTGCGACCTGCATCCGGCACGATTTCAGTGCTCAGCTCGATTGTTTCCAATGGGGAAGAGGCATCGATGTCGTCGGGTACGGGAATTGGCTGGCCTGCGGCGATTTGACCAATCACCGGTATCGCGACGACATTACGCTTGCCAGGGCCTCTGCCAACCAGCTCGATACCACGGGAGATGTTGCGGTTGCGCCTGATAAGGTTATGAGCTTCGAGTACTTTGAGGTTGTAATCCACGACACTTGTCGATGAAATCGCAAGCTCGCCTTGAATATCGCGGATGGTCGGGGGATAGTCGTTGTCATCGAGGAATGTCTCGATGAATTCAAGTATCGACCGTTGACGTCGAGACAAATCCTTCATGATGATGACTCCTGAATTTGGTGAATCAGTGGTTGCGCTCACTGAGCGTTTAGTATAAGGACGAACAAGTGTTCGTGTCAACTGTGTGACCGCTATGACACAGTCTATTTCGATCCCAGCTGATGAGTCCCTCGACGAATCGACGAATCAGGGCATGGATGCTCGGCTAGACCAGGCGCTCGCCAAAATCGAGTTTCCAGTGATCGCCGCGGAGCTGGCCAAGCGCTGTCACTTTTCACTGGCTGCCCAACGCGCCCTTACGCTGGAACCGCGTTTTGATCCGTGGATGTGTGAGGAGACTCTGGCAGTCACGGACGAAGCCGTTGGCCTGATGATCGATCTCCCGTCGATCACTGTTGGGAGCGCCCGCGATATCGCACACGCGATTTCGCGGGCTGAAAAGGGGGGGCGGCTTCTGCCGCTTGAGATTCAGGATGTTGCCGACACTGCGGCGGCAGCTCGGTCACTACGACAGCAGGTCATTGGCAGTGCGGACGCTGCCATACGGTTCCCTCATTTGGTCGAT
>JBGTJM010000072.1:0-3303 GCA_041745115.1 Thermomicrobiales bacterium | reverse complement strand
AAAAGGACGCGATACCGCTCCTCGCTCTCTTTCAATAGCGATTGAGGCGAAATCTGATCTTCGAGAGACATACCATCCTCCGTCAGTTGATCCGGGTTATTTATGATAGCCTGCAATCAGTGACCATGTCAGTTCGCGTCTCCATCGCGCCAAATCGCTGGGCTGATCACCGAAAATCGGCGAGCAGGTTCCACATCCACCAAGGTGCAAAAGCATGAAACAACCCATCATCCTCACAGTCGACGACGATGCTGAAGTCCTTCGGGCCATTTCCCAGGACATTCGCCAGAAGTTCGGCGCGGATTTTCGAATCGTACGCGTCGACTCGGGGCGTGAGGCACTGAGCGTAACCAAAGAGGCCAGGCTGGGCAACGAGGAAATCGCCCTGTTTCTTGCGGATCAGCGGATGCCAGGCATGACGGGTGTGGAGTTCCTCGAAGAAGCCAGAGAATACTATCCCGCTGCCAAGCGGGCGCTCCTCACGGCCTACGCTGACACAGACGCGGCGATCAAAGCGATCAACGACGTCCATCTTGACTACTACTTGATGAAACCCTGGGACCCACCAGAGGAACGGCTCTACCCGGTGGTCGGCGATCTTCTCGATGATTGGTCCGCAGGCTACCGGCCAGCATTTGATGGACTTCGAGTCCTTGGGCATCGGTGGTCTCCCGAGTGCCACACCATGCGAGATTTCCTCGCTCGAAATCAGGTGCCATTTCAGTGGCTGGATGTCTCCTTCGATCCGGAAGCCACGATACTGCTCGAAGCGAGCGGCATTCTTGCATCTGCTCTGCCAGTTGTAATCATGTCCGATGGCACGGTGCTCAGTCAGCCAACGCTCCACCAGCTTGCCGAATCGATCGGCATGCGGCGTCAGGCCGAGATACCACTGTATGACCTGGTCATCGTTGGTGCCGGCCCGGCAGGTCTTGCGGCAGCAGTCTACGGCGCGTCCGAGGGTCTGCGAACCTGCGTGCTGGAACGACACTCTGCAGGTGGCCAGGCAGGCATGAGCTCCCGCATCGAGAACTATCTCGGCTTTCCATCTGGTCTCTCCGGAGACGACCTGGCTCGCCGCGCCGCGACACAGGCCCAGCGATTTGGAGCCGAGAGCTTGCTGACGCACGAAGCGGCCAAAATGAGCTCCACTGCGGGATCAGTCGGCATCGAACTCGCTGACGGCACGGAAATTCGCGGCCATTCGGTGATTATCGCGACTGGTGTGTCCTATCGAAAGCTGACGGTCCCAGGAGTCGAGCGGCTGACCGGAAGCGGCGTCTACTACGGAGCAGCTCGAACAGAAGCAAGCAGTCTTGCCGATGCCGACATTTTTGTTGTTGGCGCAGCGAACTCAGCAGGCCAGGCAGCGGTGTACTTTGCTGACATCGCCCGCTCAGTGACAATGCTGGCGCGAGGATCCTCCCTTTCCGCAGGCATGTCACACTATCTTATTGAACGAATCGAACAGTCCCCAAAGATTCAGGTTCGATACTCGAGCGAAATCGCCGAAGCAATCGGCGAGGACCATCTGGAAGCCATCAGAATTGCGGATTCTCGCAGTGGTCAGACGGAAGTCGTTCCGGCCGCTGGTCTGTTCATCTTCATTGGCGCAATTCCGCCCACTGATTGGCTATCGGAGTCCTTGCTCCTGGACGACCGGGGTTTCATTCTGACTGGCCCGGATGTGATGTCCGTAGGCAAGGGAGTCTGGAAACTTGACCGGGATCCGCTGATGCTCGAGACGAGCCTTCCTGGAGTATTCGCTGCAGGAGATGTCCGGCACGGCTCTGGCAAGCGAGTCGCCACCGCAGTTGGCGAAGGCGCGATGGCCGTGATGTCGATTTGGCAGTATCGCGCGATGATGGGCCTCTCCTGACAGGATGCTCATACAGCCGCACTCACGCATTCTCGGTAGTCGCTTGCGCACCTGTTTCCATGAAACCGCTGTCACCCCTGATTCGTTCCAGTAGATGAGCCAGCTTCGCGATCTGGTCTCAATTGGTGGTATTCTGTACGTACGCGCCGCATCCCGAATCCTCGCAATTTGATGCTATTGGCGTGTACCCCGTTTGCACCGTGTGGTCATTGCGCATTGGGTCAGCGCACTCACCATCTCGTCTTGCGTTCAGACAGCTTATTCCTGCTGACCGTTTCTTGAAGGGGAAGGTTATGGTATTCCGTCGAGACAACAAGGGTGGTGACGCATTTCAGAGGCAGATCAGTGCCCTTCGACAACAGATAGGTGGTGATCAGCCAGAGGATGAGTTCGAGGACGAGGGTCAGTTGCCTCGGTCTCAGGACTACGCACCTGCTTCATTCGACGACCCCGCCTACGAAGAACAGGGAGTGCAGCCGGGCAATCCTCGATACGAACCAGACTACCAGTACATCGAAGAAACGATTCCAGCCACCAGTTACGATCCTCAGCTTCCCGCCATTCCTGTCGCCGATCCGCAGATGACGGTGGTAAGCCACAATACCAGCTGGAAGGGCGAAATTATCTCTGAAGGATCAATGCACATTCATGGCAAGTTCGAGGGCGTGATCCGCGCTGATCAGGATGTCTTCATTCTCGACGAAGCCACGGTTTCCGCTGAAGTCCGGGCGCAGAACGTTGTCATCGCCGGTCAATATGATGGCGAGGTTTCCTGCGGAAATCGCTTCGAGGTCCTACCCTCTGGTAGAGTCCAGGGATCAGTCCGCGCGCCCGTACTCGTGGTTCACGACGGAGCGCAGATCAATGGCTCGATCCAGATGACTTCCAGCGAAAAGGAACGCCCTGAGCCGACGTCGCTGGTCCATCGCAGAGAAGCGGCTGGTTCGAACTGATCGATCCTTGGAAGGCTGTCGTCCGAACTTGACGACTCTGTACAAGCTTGAGCAGGAACAAATAGCATGATCCGGACGAATCAGGTCGATCAATCAACACATCAGTGGTCAGGCAACGCATCGAACCGGGGGGAGGGTTTCGCCACGGACGGTTTTTTCAGCATCATTGATCAGTTTTCCACGTTCGACGGGTCGTTTATAGCCGAACGAGACCTGAGAGTCGATGGCACGGTGAAGGGAACCATCGACTGTAAAGGAACCTTGTTCGTGGCAAATGGCGCCACCGTCAGCGCCCGCGTTGAGGCAGAAAACATCACCGTCGCTGGAGAGCTGACTGGAGAAATCAACTGTCGTGGAAAGCTCCAGCTGCTGCCAAGCGGCCGGCTCAACGGTAAGGTCAGCACCTCAGCGTTGGTCATCTCGGAAGGTGCGATGTATGACGGTGATCTCGTGATGATCGCTGCAATACCA
>JBGTJM010000071.1:0-4380 GCA_041745115.1 Thermomicrobiales bacterium | reverse complement strand
GCGATGATGCCTGAGTGGTCGGCGGGATGCCCTGGAAGCTGCGCGAGCAACGCCGGGGCGGGCCGAAAGGTGTCCAGCGTTTCGAGGAATACAGCTCGTCGTTCGACAGCCGCATAGAGCGTTGAGGTCATGCTTTCAGGGTCGTCGTATCGCCCGTAGCCGGTGAACTGAACGGGTGGCCAGGCGACTGGATCTGGCGCGCGGCCGATGCGATAGAGCTGGACCGGGTCGGCTGCCAGGCGGATCGGCATCAGCCGTGGGCGAGATAGGCGCGCGCAGCTCCCATGACGCGCTCTGATCCGTCGGGCATGTCGCCGATGACCGTGAGCGGTGGACGATCTCGCAAGATCGGATTCATGCCGAGCAACCAGGCCCTGGCAGTCTCCTCATCCTCGGCGAGGGTCAGCAGCATGGCCACATGGTAGCCATCGCGAAGGCGGCGTTCCGTTTCTCCGCGTGGCGCCCGTTCGCCGCGGGCCCACTTTCCGACGGCCTTGGGATCGCGGGAGCCGGTCATCAACGCGGTGAGCCGCTGACCCAACAGATTCTGGAAGTAGGCAGCCATCTCAGCCGGTTTCGCATCGATCATTCGCCGGTGGGCGGCGTTGAGGAGATTTTCGCTGTCAGAGTCTGCTGATGCGGAGACATTCGGTTGTAGGGCTTGAATGGCCATCCGGAAAACTCCATCGTCATGAACTGATCGCCACTGATAATATTACCAGTAACATCACCATAAACGCCACCATCTAGGTGCGCTGTTCCATAGCGGCGTGGCAAGTCCTTGCTGGCCCCACCGGCGACTGGAATGCCACTCGGGAGTTCGCTTTCACCGCGAACAACCTGTGACCGGAGTTGCCTGAGGCGTCGCACAGTTCCTTGCCATCCTTTCGCGGTCCCAAGCCCTCCCGGCGCTACCTGACAATCCGATACACACCCATCGTCGGCAAACAATTGGCAATCGAAGCACTCCGTGCTCAGGCGAGTATCTCGGAGAGGCGACGTCGCCGGTCGTTGCCGCCCCGACGAGAGCGTCGCAGGAAAGCCTCAGTTGCTCCCACACCTGGACGTCCGTTCAGATGCCGTGCTCAGATCAATGCCCTCTGCAAGGTTACCGGGACCTGAGAGAGCACTGGTGACAAGCCAGATTCCGGCCACTTGTGGTCGGCTACGAACACCCCAGGATGTTTCCGCAGTTCAGACAGTGGGCACCGCTGCCGTCGGTCGCGCCTGGGGCTCTGCTGAGTCAATCTCCATCGGAGTCCACCGGCGCAATGATCCAAGCGGGGCGCAACGCCGTTGAACCGGCTAGAGAGCGCTGGTCGTTCCGTGCCGGTTCTCCAGCCTGAACACAGCTCTCTCGATACGAATCGCGACGGTCGCGGTTCTTGCTGTTCGGCGCGTGTCGAGCGCAGATAGCAGTCAGCCCAGGGAGGCTGATCGATTGGCCCCAACAGGGGCTTATGTTTTGGAGGTCGGAGAATGCGACGATTTGCACTGTGTCTCGCCCTTGCGGGCTTGATTGGATTGGGTGGGGTAAGCACCGCGCAGACACCGGCGGGTTCAGAACTCTATGTGCTAGACGTAGGGTCAGGTGAGCTGATGCTGGTCGGTTCGATTGGCGATGGTGAAACAGTCATCGGATTTGCTCTCGACACCACGGCGTCGGAAGCTGGTCCCGCGTGGGCAATCACAAGTACGGGGCAGCTCCTTGCCTTTGAAGTCGGCTCACCTGAGATGGTAGAAGCAATCGACGTATCAGGCGTCGAAGCGGAAGACTGGATCGTTGGTATCGACGTGCGACCGGCCACCGGCGAGCTCATTGGCATAAGCGCCGGCAGCGTTCTTTACCAAATCGACACGGAGTCTGGCGAAGCCACCCCCCTTGGCGAGATGCTCGATCCTTCGCTCGAGTCTGATGTCCTCGGCTTCGATTTCAATCCGACGGTGGACAGAATCCGAGTTGACGTTAGCACATCCCAGAACCTTCGCCTCAACCCCGAAACGGGCGCTGTTGGAGTCAATCCAGATACCGATCAGCCAACTATCGATGGCAACCTCGTCTTTGCAGAGGGTGACGATAATGCCGGTAAGGCGCCTCGCGTCGTCGGAGCCGCGTATACGAACAGCGTCGATGGAGCCGAATCAACTCAACTCTACGTGATCGACGCCGAAACCAATGTGCTCGCGCTGCAGGATCCCCCGAACGACGGTATTCTCAACACCATAGCCCCCCTGTCTGTTTCGGTAAACGATTACAGTAGCTTTGACATCGCACCATCTGGCGAGGCCTTCGTCGTCATTCCCGCATCGGAGGACATGGGCACTCCCACATCCTGATCGGCCTCGCCGAATCAGAGCCAACAACCACCGGTCAATTCGGCCGGTGGTTGTTAGTGTGAACGTTCTCTACTTCACCATCGGGCCACAACACCACATCAAACCGGTTCTGGGATCGGGCCACCGCTCCCGAACTTGCCAAAACACTGTCTCACCCCGATCCCATTAGCCAGCTACGGTCAGTCGTCGGAAGTCACGTCGCAGTACGCAACTGCAAAATCACTTGATGTGTCAGCTGTCATTCGTTGGCCTCCTATGTCCCGGAACCGTCTCGATCCGATGAATTGATGTTGGCGGACATAAACCGAGGCGGCGACATGCGATTCTTGACTCTGGCCGCATCTAACCTGAGGGATTTCAAGAGCACCCCAGACTATTTCCGCAGTTGAGGCAGCGATAGCATGAGCCGTTGCGGACGGTGATGTGGCCGCACTGGTCGCAGAAGGGGGCGTCGCCCATCATCTCGGACAGCTGAGCATTGAGCGTTGAGGTCGGCGCGAAGCTCGGCTGGCTCTCTGCCTCCAGCCGCAAGCCCTGCATTCCGGCGCCATTTCTGGATCCGTTGGACCGCCCATTGGTGCCGTTCGAGATGGCTTTCTCGAGGCTGGAGTCAGCGCCATCTCTCGCATCCGCCGGAATCGCTGCATCGCTTCTTCCGGGCTCGTCGCCTGAATCGTCCGAATGGCTATCATCGGCATCGATGGACATGACCGTTTCGTCGGCAACGAAGTCGTCTTCGAGTTCCTCCTGCAGTTCAGGCGGCACCTGGGTCAGATCGGTGCGATCGAGATACTCGAGGCCCAGCACTCGGAAGACGTAGTCGATGATCGACGTTGACATCTTGATATTCGGATGACCGGTGACCATTCCCTGCGGCTCGAAACGCGTGAACGTAAACGTGTCCACAAACTCGTCCAGTGGCACGCCGTACTGCAGACCTTTCGAGATCGATATGGCAAAGCAGTTGATCATCGACCGGAAGGCAGCGCCCTCCTTGTGCATATCGATAAAGATCTCGCCGAGCTTGCCATCTTCATACTCGCCGGTTCGGAGGAAGACCTTGTGTCCCGCCACCCGCGCCTCCTGAGTGAAACCGGCGCGACGGGCCGGGAGTCGGCGGCGGTAGGGCTCGGGATGGCCCTGCTCGGCTCGCACGGCGGCCACTGCCTCGTCGACAGCCTGTTTCTGCGCTGCCGCTGCAATTTCGCGCTCTTTCGCCACCGCCGCAGCCACCCGCTTCGCAACCAGGGCTTCGACGTCTTCTGCGGACGCTCCTTCGGCTTTCTCAGATTTGGTTGAGAGCGGCTGGCTCAGCTTGGAACCGTCCCGGTAGATGGCCATGGCTTTGAGTCCGCTGTGCCAGCTCTGGTCGTAGGCATCGAGGATGTCCTCGATCGTAGCCTCGTTCGGCATATTGATCGTTTTCGAGATCGCGCCGGAGAGAAAGCTCTGAGCCGCAGCCATCATCTTCACGTGCCCGAGGTAGTGAATGAACCGGGTGCCTTTCTTGCCGCATCGGTTGGCGGTGTCGAAAACAGGCAGGTGCTCGTCCTTGAGATAGGGCGCTCCTTCGACCGTCATCGTGCCGCAGATGTGCTCGTTTGCAGTTTCGATCTCAACCGAAGTAAAGCCAAGTTGCGACAGCAGGTCGAAGCCG
Organism: Thermomicrobiales bacterium; assembly: GCA_041745115.1. Lineage (GTDB taxonomy): Bacteria > Chloroflexota > Chloroflexia > Thermomicrobiales > UBA6265 > JAHBVL01. The sequence goes on along the minus strand of JBGTJM010000071.1, from coordinate 386 downwards.
GGTTTGGTGGCCTGGTCCATGCTGAATCCGAGACGGGCCAGCGCTTCCTCTCCCAATGTCCACGTGTTGAAGGCAAACGGGAGCTCGAACACGCCAGGCAGGCTGCGATTCACCCGGTCGACGTCTTCGTCGGTCAGGCCACGCTCCTTGAGCGACTCGCGATTGATGATCGGCGCGTCGTCGAGCGTCAACTTTCCGAGCACATAGTCGAGAATCGCTTTGCGTTCTCCGTGCGTGTATCCGAGGTTTTTCAATGCCGGTTCGATGCTCTGGTTGGCGATCTTGAAGTAGCCGCCACCGGCCAGCTTCTTGAACTTCACCAGCGCAAAGTCGGGTTCCACACCGGTGGTATCGCAATCCATCAGGAGGCCGATCGTTCCTGTCGG
>JBGTJM010000070.1:0-29183 GCA_041745115.1 Thermomicrobiales bacterium | reverse complement strand
GGTCGATCTGCAGTGTGAATCCGATCTCCGCCAATGATGCCTGGAAGAGTTGCGCCATTGCCCGATCTTCTTCGAACTCTGAGCTAATCAGCAGATCAAAGGAGTCGCCCTCCTGAAAACCGCCCGCAGTCAGAAGTTCCCTGGCTTTCTCAAGATCGGTTTGGTAAAGAAAGACATCTGGATCATGGCCAGCAACGGTGGATGGAATTGGACCAGATCGCTGCAGCAGGCCCCGATACACGCCGTCGACCACGGCGTCATAAGGGAAGGCGTAGGAGAGGCCCTGGCGGGTCTCGGGCGTCAACAACCTGGGAGCATTGAATATCGACCAATCGACCCGGGTTGATGGATAGGTCATCACGGTCACATCTGGAAACTCTCTGAGAGCGTCGACATCTTCAGGCGTCAGGTTCTGGGTGAGAACGTCGACCTCGCCCTGCTCGATCAACTGGCGGCGGGTTGCATTCTCCGGGATGATGCGAATGATGACGCGTGAGAAGTGGTTGCCATCCCATCCGCCGTGGAAGTCATCGTCACGTTCCAGCACGAACCGGTCATTGAAGCTGGATTCTGTCAAGCGATACGGACCGGTTCCAACCGGGTTGAACTGGAAAAACTCAAAGGCCCAAGGGTCATCATCGGTCGCATTCTCTGCGACAGCCGTCGGGCTGACGATAAATGGCCCATATGAGGACGCCATCGCTGCCAGGAAAAGTGGCTGCGGGCGGTCGAAGTTGAACCGGACGGTCACGGCGTCGAGGACTTCGATTTGATCCTCCGGGTTGTCGATGAAACGCTGAAGTACGAGGAATGGTCCTCGCTCCAGGCGGCGGAATCGAATCATTGAATCCTTCACCGCCTGAGCATCGCAAACGGAACCATCCTGGAACAGAACATCGGCTGGCAGGGTGAAGGTGACGGCGGATTGATCCTCCGCCCACTCGAAGGACTCAGCCAGCATTGGTTCAACTTCGTCGGTCGAGTCGTCCTTGTAGCGAACAAGCATTTCATACGTGTTCAGGCAGATCAACGAGCTCACTGTGCTATAGGCGGAGTGCGGATCGAGGTCGACAGGGTTGCTGGTGTATCCAATTGTCAGTGTGCCGCTGTCGACCGATTGTGCTGAGCTTGACACACCCTTCGTTCTGGATGCTGTTGCGGCAGATGTAGAAGGTGCGTTGGTCATAAGGGAGGCAATCAACGGCGTCGAAAGACCCAATGCGAGTCCACGGTTGAGTATTTGGCGCCGGGAAAGTTTTCCTGAAAGGGCCTGCTGCATGAGCATCGACTTTTCTAATGAGTTCATGAGTTACGTCCCCCTGCAGCTTGCTGCGGTTCACCAATCTCGCCTAGAAGACGGCTGACGAAGAGTTTCAGGAATTGCGGAACCTCGGTCTTTGGCGATTGGTACCATGCAATCCTTGGCACTTCGTACGACCCGTTCTTTTGGATTGGTTGACTATAGGCGAGGTTTGGAGTGGATTCAAGAATGGGTCGTGCGAAAACCACAGGCTGGCCTGTTGCAAACGTGCCAGCGACACCGGCTGTTCGGATCGTTTCAGATGGATGTGCAGAGATGATATTCTTTTGCGGAACGATGCGTCGGTGCCGGTCGTTAACGACAAAGTGGATCGGCCTAACAATGGGCACGCTCTTATGACTCTCGCAATTTGCAGCATTGGCGGGACACCTTCTCCGAATGAGTAGATCTATTCGTCACCAGTGGAACAAGCCTGGCCTGCTCACGCTCATAGCATTGGTCTTGACGATCTCGATCGTCACACCAATGGCAGCAACTTCAGCTCCGTCCCCGGGTTCAAGCCAGCAGACTCAAAGCTTTCAGACACCAGAGTGGATGAGTCTTGAGACATCTGCGAGGCTCGGTATTGGCATCAACGTTCTGGCGCCTCCATATGTACCGGCTCCGTTTGGCGGCGAGCCACAAGTGCAGGCGTATGAAGGCTTCTACAGCCTTTACTGGATGGTCCCGGGTGCTCCACCGACATTTCTGCGAATCACTGGGGAGTATGGCGGGTTTATTCCTGATTTCTCATACTTCGATCGCAACATTCAGTTGAGCCAGAATGCAGAGGTTCAGGGGTACCCCGCCTTTCATGATGTCAGTCCGATTTACGACGTCGTTTACTGGCGAGTTGGCGATGTAGTCTACACCGTCGAGAGCCACAATCTCGTCTCGGACAGCACCATGGGAATTGCCAACATGTTGCAGCTCGTCGACCCACCCGCACCTCCAGCTCAGCAAGAGACGGGGGCAAATCGGTCGTTCACGCTCGGTGTTCCAACGACGGTCTGGTCGGGTGAAACGGTAGGCGTCGGCGTCTTTGGGGACGGCGAGGTCCTTCTTACTGCTCAGGATGGGTATTTCCCGGCCACTGGTTCCAACACCGTGGTGGTTCAGGGCGGAACGACGATCAACTGGGTTGCGCCATCCTACGAAGCAGACGCCACGTTGTACTTCTATGTGTACGATCTCGATTCTGGAAGCGAGCTGGCTAGTGGCAGCGTGTATCTGGAAGGCTACGCCTCGTCAGGAGAGGACATTTTTGCCGACGTTCAATGCCCGTCAGAGGCAACGGCTGGAAAGCAGGCCAGGCTGGCAGTCGTTGGCAATGGAACGCTGACTCTCACCGCGACACGCGGGATTTTTCCTGCCGAGTCGCCCAACACGGCGTTTCAACCGGATGCAAGTGGCGAGAACTGGCTGCGCGGCACATTGCCGGATGGAGCAACGATGACGCTGAGCTGGGTGGCGCCTCAGACTCCAGAGACGGCGCATGTTTCGGTTTTCGACGTCAGTGACAATCTGCTCGACGAATGTGCTATCAGCGTTGTCACAAACAGTGTTTCCGGTGACCTCGGAGCGCCGGTCGCCCAGGGAGCAGGAGGGATTCGGGGAGACGGCACGGGTGTAGTAGATGTCGACCCGGCCATCGTACTCAGGGTGATTGCCAATCCCAGCGGTTTTGCCGGGGACGCGAGCGGCGGACCAGAAGCGAATGGTCCAGATTATGGCCTTGTAAGCACCGATGACAGCGGGACGCAGCTTGCGGCCGCTATGGCTGGCGCTTCCACAGCCGTCCCTGAATCTGATGCAAGCTCGGTCGAGGAAGTTGCCGACACTGACTTCGGTCCTTCGACCGGGGCCGACGGTATGGTCGCTCAGGCAATGGGAGCCAGCGGCGGCACACTGGCAAATCCACTTGGTGCAACCGTCATTGTGCCGAGTGGCGCGTTCGCTGATCAGACGTCGGTGATGATCAAACCGGCGGGAGACCATGAGCTCCCAGCAGTTGCCCACGTGGATCTCGTGCCGGGTACGGCGTTCGATGTGTCATTCAGCCAAACTGATGGCCGATCGGTCGAACAGCTCAATAAACCAGCAATATTGACGCTGTCGCTCAAGTCAGCGCTGAGCGGACAGGGTGCCCGGATTTATCAGATCGATGGTTCGACCATCCGTCCAATGCCGCTCATCGCAGAAGACGCAGGAAGCCTATCGACTGAGGTAACTGCGTTTTCGCGCTACGTTGTCGGCGTTCCGGCGCCAACTGTCGCCGGCACTACACGACCCTTCAATCCGATCCTTGTGGGATTGCTTGCGATGATCGCGCTGCTCTCCGCAGGACTTCTCATCTCACGAGGATTGCAACGTCGACGGACACGAATCATTCCTGTCCGACGTCCGGCCCCGAACCGTGTCAGATATCGGTAACTACAACGTATCGTGAGCACTCACACTGGCTGACTCGACCTCAAGCGATGAGATTGCGGTGGTGGGATCCGGATCGGCCTGGCGGTCGTGGTTCGTCTGGTTGGCACCGGGCAATCTGATGGTAAAGACCGATCCCTCCGGTACTCCTGGAGCGACAGAGATCGAGCCACCATGGGCCTCAACGAGAGCTCGCGTTATGAACAACCCCAACCCCAGTCCCTGCACCTGACTCGCTGCTGCAATCGGTGTACGGTAGAACGCTCCGAAGATTGCATTTCGTTGCTCTTCATCGATTCCGGTGCCCTGATCGATGATCTCGATGACAGCTTCGCCACTTTGCTCGAACAGCCTCAATACGGTCGTCGAACCAGCAGGACTGTACTTGTTCGCATTCTGAATCAGGTTGTCCAGAACCTGGTGAATCCTGTCGCGATCCCATTCGCCAGTGATCGTTTCTGATGGAAGGTCGGGCCGAATGGAGTGGGTGGAAACCTGGGTTTGATACGACTCAACGATGTCCTGGCAAAGCGCGACAAGCTCTGTCGGCTCGGCCCTGATTTCCAGGGAGCCCGATCGCAACCTCGATACATCGAGCAGATCATCGACGAGTCTGGTGAGACGATCGACGTGCCCTGAGACAGACTCGAGGCGCTGCACCTGAACGTCATGGCCTCCCTCTCGCTGCAGTTCGCGAGCGACAAGCTGGACAAACCCCCGGATGGGGGTGAGGGGAGACCGAAGCTCGTGAGAAACGACTGACACGAATTCGTCTTTCAGTCTGCTCGCCTCTTTGAGCGCCGTAATGTCCCGATACGCTGACACCACTGCCACGACTGATCCGCTATCGTCGTGAATTGGGGCAGCGCTGGCCAGAACAGGGATTTCGCGGCCGTCTGATTTCACGATGACGCACTCGACGTCGTTTGCCACTTCGCCGAAGGTGAGGGAGATCTCTGTTGGGGTCAGCATCGAGGCTGCTTCAGGGTCAGCAATCCTGACATGCTGAGCGACATCCTGATCGGGAATATCGCCGAAGAGCGCATGTGCTGCAGTATTCATGGCGATGACCATCCCTGACGGGGGAGAGGTTACCACCAGGGCTTCCGGAACGGCCGCAACCACGCGTTCGAGTCGACGTTGCTCTCCCTGTGCTTGCTGCAACTGGAAATCTCGCCGTCCGACTGCGCTCATGGTCTCGAGTATCGAGGCGACCTGAGAGGCGAGTGCATCCAGTTTTCTGACGGCCTGCGCATCGAATCGGTGGTCTACGAGCAGGCCGACCATCAAAACCCCTAGAAACTCTTCATGGTCTCCAATCACTGGAGCTGCAAGCAGGGAGCGAATTCTGGTCTGGCGGAACCTTCGCTCCTGGTCGCCTCCGGCGCGTTGAAGCCCCGACATTTGCAGTACTCGGCGTTCTTCATAGACGCGACCAGCGAGCTGCTGCGGTGCACTCTGGATCGCAAACAAGTCTTCCGGGACTGGCCCGAAGCCGTACGATGCAACAGGAGAAAGGCTGGCGTCCTCCTCGAGTAGCAAGAGCGATCCAGAGTGAGCCCGGTTGACTCCCACGACCGATCTCACGATTGCATCAAAGAGCTGGGTTCGGGCTTGAGGTGTCAACTGCTGACGGGTTGCCGCGACCGTTTCGACTGCGGCGAGCGCCGTAGCGGCGGATCGAGCGGCAAGTGCTTCCTGGCGGTCGATCGATCCCTCGATCTTGAGCCGCTCGACGAGCAAAATGAGCACCCCGCTGCTCAGCAGAGTTGCCAGGAGCAAGGTCCGATCGGAAGAGGAATCAGGCACAGAGATCGCTCTGGCTGGCTCGGCCATCCAGGCGGCCAAGATGATGGCGGCTGTTGCAGTGGTGGCAAATCCGGCTCGCCACCCCACCGCATACGCGACCAGACCGGCCAGGATCACAGAGAACATTGCTACAGCCGGCAGATAGGCTTGAGACAGCAAAACGAACATGATGGAAAGGGGCAGGAGAGAGGTGAGCACTCCAATTGCCACCTCCCAAAAGAATCCAAATCCCCTGTTTGCGAATCTCCTCAGGAGAGGCTCACTCGCAATTGGGTCGGTGATTTGTCGGAATGAATGGTTTTGCAGACTCTGACGAACGCCTCGCAACTTGCGTTCAAGGCGCCTGGCAGACGAAGCCGAGTGAATACGAAGGAGGTTAGTCATGGCTGGTCGGTCGGCATGGAGTCTTGGCAGGACAGATAGAATCAACGAACCGCGAATCGCAAGCCATTTGACGAAAACGGACTATACGTACGCAGCAGTGCGTTCAAATGTACACGATAGACGATTGAACGCACTGCTGCCCGCAAAATGGTTCTGTGTTAGCTGAGTTGACTCTCCATGAGCTCGCCGGCGACTACCTCGCCGAGAATCCGAATCCCCTCTTCGATCTGATCCTCGGTGGCGAAGGAGAATGCCAGGCGAATCGTGTCGTGGCCGATGTCATTGACAAAGCAGGTTGAGCCTGGCAGGTACTCGATTCCTCGCTCTTTCGCGTAGCTGTGCAGAGCGGTCATGTTCAGTCCGTCCGGAGCGGTGACCATTATGAAGAATCCGCCATCCGGAGTGGTCCAGGTGGTGCCGTCTGGCATGTGCTGCTGGAGAGCTCTGAGCATCACATCCCGGCGTGCTTCGTAGATCTGATTGAGTTGCTCAATATGGGTGTCAAGGTGGCGGGGCACCCAATCGGCAGCAACGAACGCCCCGAAAACATTCGTGCTACCGTCTATCTTCAGAACTGAGAGTGTCCGGATGATTTCTTCGGGCGCCAGGAGCCACCCGATCCGCATTCCGGCCCCCATGATCTTTGACAGGGTGGACATGTACATCGTCGAGCCGGTGGTATCCAGGGAATAGATGGTTGGCAGTGGCGATCCGGTGTACCGCAGGTCAAAGTACGCATCGTCTTCGAGGATCAGCGTTCCGTATTTCTGGGCGATTTCCAGCAGGTTCCGCCGACGTTCGAGCGACATCGATACGCCACTTGGATTCTGGAAGTTTGGCATGACGTAGATAAATTTAGGCGTCAACCCCTGGAGTTTCATGTCTGCGAGTTTGGACTCGAGTTCATCGAGTCGCATTCCCTGATCATCCACTGGAACGGGAACGGGCTTGCCCCCAACATTCTTCAGGGCCCAGAGAAAGCCCATCCAGGTGGGTTCTTCAACAATCACGGTATCGTCCCAGTCGATAAGGAGGTCGAGCAGCAACTGGATGGCCTGGGAGCTACCAGCAGTGAGCATCAGCTCGTTCCTTGATGCCTCGATTCCCTGGTCCCGGGACAATTTCTCCAGGAGTGCGTCGACAAGTGGGAGCACGCCTTCTGTGCGAGCGTACTGAAGTGCCCACTCTCCGTTCGACTCCATGGCGCGAACGGTAGACTCGGCGACTGACGATGCGGGCAGGGAGGCAGCATCCGGAAATCCGTAGATCAGCGATATCAGATTTGCCGAGTCCTGAGGATCTCCCAGGTGCGGATCATCGACGTTCCGGCCCCGCTGGGACAAAAGTTGCTCGAGTCGACCTGACCGTGCAGTGCTCGCTGGTGAAACCATACTGATTCTTTGCTCCTGATCGATACATGCAGGCAGACTATTTGTGATGATTGTAAGGGGATGGCGGCTCACTCTGTATCGCGTTGTTCACAACGTCCAAACCCAACCCGAGATTGGTGACGCGCAGATAGTCATAACCTGAGAGTGGCGATGATAGAATCGGTCGTGTTGGCACCTGCTGGTGAGACCAGACTCGCGGGCAGTGGTTGCTTTTTGCTGAATACTTTCAGATTGGCTGGAATGCATTGCAATGACACAATCGACAAATGGACTTACAGAGCCGAACGATCTCTATGACATCACGATAATCGGAGCCGGACCCACCGGATTGTTCGCAGCGTTCTATGCTGGGCTGCGGCAGGCTCGAACTCAGATCATCGATTCGCTGGAGGAGCCTGGCGGGGCGCTGACCGCGATTTATCCCGAGAAGTACATCTACGACGTTGCCGGATTTCCGAAGATTCTGGCCAAAGACCTTGTGGAGCAGATGTACGTGCAAGCGATGCGGGAGAATCCAACAATTCGACTCAAGGAACAAGTCCGCTCGCTGGAACGGCAACCGGACGGCATCCTGCGTCTGGAAACCGATCATGGTCCCCGACTGAGCAAGACCGTGATCATCGCCGGTGGCGTAGGTGCCTTCGAGCCCAAAAAGATTGCTGCTCCCGGGGTTCACGAGCTTGAGGGCAAAGGCGTTCACTATTTTGCCAAGCGGGTCGAGGATTTCCGTGACAAGAACGTCGTGATCGTTGGGGGTGGAGATTCTGCCGTCGACTGGGCTGTTACCCTTGAACCGGTTTCCAGGCACGTGACATTGATCCACCGGTCTCGGTTCCGGGCGCACGAAGCAACCGTGCGGGAGCTCGAAGAATCGACCGTCGATTTGCGATTTCCCGGCTGCGAAGTCGTGGAGGTCGGTACGGGAGCGGATGGTCGGTTGGCCAAGGTCAGCTACAAGAACGCCGAAGGGGATGTCACCACGATCGATGCGGACGAGCTGATTGTAGCCATCGGATTCGTTGCCGACCTCGGGCCGTTGAAAACGTGGGGCTTCGAGCTGCAGAAGAATCAAATTGTGGTTGACAAGATCACGATGGAAACAAGTATTCCGGGAGTGTTTGCTGCTGGTGATATCGCCTGGTATCCTGCCAAGTTCAAGTTGATCGCGACCGGGGCGGCTGAGGCAGTGACCGCGGTGAATCATGCGGCGACGCTGGTGGATCCGGGCGCACGGCTCGATCCCGGCCATTCGACGAACATCATGGCAGCGCGGGAAACAGCGTCCTGATAGCAACGACAACGAAAGTCGCGGCCGAGCCAACGCAGGAAGGCCCGTTCCGACTCAATGGTCGATCGCCGAGAGGCGATCGATTTTCGCGCGAGGAGACGGGATTTGCTTGGGACGGGTGCTCTGCCAAAGGGCATGCTGGCGGCTATTGCGGCTGGACTGACTGCGATCGGCGTGTTCTTCGGTATGGGCGGCCCATTGTGGCCCGATGTGCTGGAGTCTTTCGACGTTTCGAAAACGCAATTTGGACTGCTTAGTGGGCTGAGCCTGGCGCTGTCTTTTCCGGTGCTCCTTTTTGGTGGCCGGCTGACCGATGCTTGGGGAAAGGCCACAGTCCTGGTTGGATCGCTGGCGATTCTTGGCGTGGCTTCGTTTGGACTGGCGTTTGGTCCAGCCGGACTTCTACCGTTTGCCGTCATTATGGCGGTTCGCGGTCTGGGCATATCGCTCGTTGATCTCTCCGCGAACACAATGACGATCGACGCCGAGAAGATCACGGGTACTCATCTGATGGGGCCGTTACACGGCACGTTCTCTGCGGGTTCGATTCTGGGCGCGGGTGCCGTGGCAATCGCGCTGACCGTTGGCCTGGGCTTCGATGCGGTGTATGCCTTGCTAGGGGGCATGCTTCTGGTGCTGACCGCCGCACTGTTCAGGGTTCGATCTCTCGACAAGGGCCGCAGACCCAACCACGAGTTTCCTATCCAAAGATTCAGAGACGCGTTTGCGTCGCCTACGATCCGGGTGTGCGGCTTGCTGACGGCGCTGGCTTTTGCTGGAGAGATCATCGTCGCTGACTGGACGTCGATCTATTTGCGGGAGGGCAGAGGCTACTCTGCTGTGTTTGGCGCTGCATGCATTGTGGCGTTTGGCATCGCGATGCTGGCCGGTAGATTGGCAAACGGTCCGCTCATCAGGCTCCTGGGTATTCGGCGGTCGATCATCGTGCAGGGACTCGTTTCGCTGGTGGGTGGGACTCTGATTGTCATTGAAGGTGTTCAGGCATTTGCCCTGATTGGATGCTTCTTCGCGGGACTGGGCCTGGCTGGGATCGGCCCGACGGCGCTGAGCGTGGCCGGGATTTCACTGCCTGGCGATCCCGCGTCGGCAGCCGGAGTGACGCTTGCCGGAGGATATGTTGGTCTGGCGGGCGCGCCGGTCGTAAGCGGTCTGATTGCTGATGGTGTTTCACCGAGAGCAACGCTGGCAGTTGTCGTAGTCCTTGGAATTGCCGTTGTAGTCGCTTCGTTCGGCATACAGGTGAACCAGAGTTACGGAAGTTCTAATTGATCGACGATATCGCGAGCGATGTCAAGCCATTGTTCATTAGTGTCGTCCGGAACCGAGCAACCGTTCGCGAGAATGAGCTTGCGGCCATTTGTCTGAGCGATGGCATCCTCGGCCTCGGCTCGAATGGCGCTTTCCGGGCCATTGGACAATGCCCCAAATTCATGCCAGCCACCCATCAGGCACTTGCTCGTCTTGGTCCGGGCGTCGCGGAGGCTCGGACCCGCGAGCCGGTCCGACCAGCTCAGAACCTGAACCGGATAGTCGAGCACCGAGTCGAACATGAGCTCACTTTCACCGTGAATATGCAAAACATTCAACCACGCATTTTGCGCACCCGAAAGGGCGATGAGATCGTAGGGCCGGCCAATCTCCCTGTAGAGCTCTTCGGTCATCATGGTTCTGGTGCAACCCTGAATTGCGAAGAAAATGCCATCAGCGCCCGCGTCGACGACAGCCTCGATCTGCTCCCGCAGATTGTTCGCGATCACATTCAGCGCGTTGTGAATGACCGCTGGAGAGGTAGTAGCGTGCTCAATTGCCAGCGATTTTTCTCGCGCGAAGTACATCAGCTCTGCAAGTGGACTAAACACCGTCATCACGATTGGCGTATAGGGTCCCAGAATCTCTCGAAGGGCGAGAACAGCTTCCACGCGCTGTCGGACGAAACGAGAGTTTTCTGAGTCGATGGGCTCCAGCAGCATCCAGTCACTGATCTCCTGGATGGAGTTGTGAGGAAATGGGTACGGGATGTCTGGCATGATTTTGACGATGTCGAGATCGAAATCCTCGACGAAGAAATTGAGCGTGGCTTCCGCCAGTCTCCTACCAGAGCCTTCTGGTTTGAAGTGGTGCCAGAAGCAGACGGGTAACCGATCGACGGGAAGCCCCTCGATTGCGGATTTGACCCGTTGGACCTTGGTCATCTCATCGTTGTCGAAAAAGTCGAAATCGTCGCCTGCTGCGGCAATAAGATCAGAATCCATGGTTAACCATTCCCTGACGTGGTATCCGGCTGCCATGCCTGAGAGGCATCCACCGGTGAGCATGACTCGTACCCGGGGGCTATGCTAGCACAAGCCTGACGTCACCTTTTCGGTTCTCAGTGCGGAACGGCAAGCCTCGAAATCGCTCACGAGTTGTTGGCTTCCTGTGCCGATGGCCTGGCGAAAAGACTGGGTACTCGCGGAACGACCAGGACCAGCCATGCAGCTGAGATGAAGTACGCCACGACTCCAAGGCCGAACGCAGCGCCGAAACCGCCGGTTGCGTTCTGCAGATAGCCGCTCGCGGACGCTGCGATGGCCGAGAAGATGCTCCATGCAGATGCTGCAACGGCGGCATAGAGGGTTCGCTGGCTCGCGGGTAGCCGCGACATCACCTCGTTCACAAATGTCGCGCCAGTTCCATCGACTATCGAGTAGTGGGCAAAGAAGAGCATCAGGACAATAGGCAGTGCCATCACCCCGAGAGACAGGGCAATCACCATCCCACCAATCAGTCGAAGCGCTGCCATGGTCCAGATGGAGCCGATTCGGGTTACCAGTGATGGAATGAGCAAGGCGCCTATTCCACCGGCAATCTGCATCACGCTGATGGCGGTGCCGGTTGCTCCGGAAGACATGCCAAAGCTCTCACTGAAGAACAGCGAAAGATATGGTCGAATCGAGGCATAGCCCGTGGCCATGCCCATCTCGGGAACGAGCAGAACGAAGAGGATGCCCCACATGGCGAGGCCACGAAATCTTGGTTGCTCATTGCTGGAAACCGATGCTTTCGTGGAGTGATGGGATGCGGTGGCAGGCATGCGGATGTAGCAGAGGGTCTGAAGCAGGTCCAGGACCATGACGACCACGAGGGCTCCGGCGAATCCCTGTGTTTCAGTCAATCCAACCTGTTCGAGAATGGCTGGTATCCATCCGCCAAGGAGACCACCCGCGGCGAACCCCAATGTGAGAAGCGAAAATTTGAGAGCGAATACATGAGGACGACTCTTGGGAGGGACGATTCCTGCAAGAATCGGATCGCCAAGTATCCAGAATACGTTGCTTGCCATTCCGGCGAAGAGACAGCCGATCAGCGCTGGAACGAAAGCGTCGCCGGGAGTCAGGAGAACAAGCAGAATCCCGGTTGCGGCAATGAGCGGGCCGGCGATAAGCGTGGTTCGCGCTTTGCCGCGAGCGCCCAGCATGGTGATTGGCAAGCCAAAAACAAACAGAGAGATCGCTAAAGCGGCCAGTAGCAGGCCGATCTGCGACGAATCGAATCCCTGGGCCCTGGCAAAGAGTGGAAACGCCACATTGAATGTGAGAATCCGGGCAGCGAAGATGAAGCCGCTGATCAGAAACCACTGACCGCTGTCAGCTGCTCTCCACGCATCGCGGTAGGAATCGACCAACCCGCGAGGATCGATCACAGGTTACCCACGATGGTGCGTCAGGCCGATCCGTTCGTTGACCAGCGCCATCTTCGTCTCCGCGATCTTCCGCGCGCGGTCCGCCCCGTCCTGAAGGGTGGCGACGGCAATCGATGGATCTGACTGAAGCTCGGAGAAGCGGGCTTGCAATGGGGCCAGCGCGTTGACGATCACTTCAGCGAGATCGTTCTTGAATGCACCATAGCCCTTGCCCGCATACCGTGATTCGAGTTCCGATATAGGGGTCTGGGCAAAGAGCGAGTAGATCGTGAGCAGGTTGGTTATTGCAGGCTTCTCGGGGACAGCGACGATTTCTGAACCGGAGTCCGTTACTGCTCTCTTGATCTTTCTGGTGATTTCAGCCGGGGTGTCAGTAAGGGCGATATAGCTGGCGGGGCTCCGATCGCTCTTGCTCATTTTCTTCGCTGGGTCGTCGAGCGCCATGATTCGGGCGCCATCCTTCTTGATGTCGGGTTGAGGCAAAACAAACGTATCCCCATATCGACCGTTGAAGCGTTGGGCTATGTCTCTGGCCAGTTCGATGTGCTGTTTCTGGTCTTCACCTACTGGAACAAGATCGGTGTCATACAGGAGGATATCGGCCGCCTGAAGAACGGGATACGTGAACAGCGCGGCAGAGACTGACTCTTCCTCTGTGCCAGATTTATCTTTGAATTGGGTCATGCGGCGTAGCTCGCCGTACATCGTGACGGAGCTCAACACCCAGGCGAGGTCGGCATGTTCTGGCACATCGCCTTGCACGAAAAGGATCGACTGAGCGGGATCGATCCCTGCCGCCAGTAGCGTGTTGGCCATCGTGATGGTGTTTGCGCTGAGTGATTCGGGGGTCGTCGGAAGTGTCAATGCGTGGAGATTGACGATGCAGAAGACGTTGTCGAAATCTCGTTGCTGATGGACCCAGTTCTGGATCGCTCCAAGGAGGTTGCCGATATGGCTGACACCAGACGGCTGTATGCCGGAAAAGACGCGTTTGCGTGAACCAGACTGAGACGACGACATCACAAATTCACTCTCCCATGCAACCACCTGACTGACGCATCATCAGCGTCAGGGACACGATCAGCGATTATAGCGGGGTGCAGCGCCCTGGTTGTTTCTCCTGGAACGAACTGAACCCAAGCCGCGAAGGACGCGATGCTATGATCTGCAGCGGTCAGCTTGTTGAACGATTAGGCGTATCGGGCAGGAGCAAGGGACATGTCTGACAGAAACGCGTTCGATGCCGTCATCGTTGGTGGCGGTCACAACGGTCTCGTTGCAGCTTGCTATCTCGCTGAAGCTGGCATTCGAACGTGTGTCCTGGAGAGATATCACCGAGTGGGCGGGGCGGCAATATCCGAAGAATACGTACCTGGCTACACGTTTTCAACCGGGTCATACGTCCTGTCACTCATGCCACAAACGATTCTCCAGGAGCTTGGACTGCTCCAGGAAGGTGTTGAGTTCCTGGAGCGCAATCCACGCTTTTTCGCGCCCTTCCCAGATGGCTCCTCCCTCACGTACTGGAATGACCACGCCAGGTGGCTCGAGGATGTTCGACGAATCTCACCCGCGGACGCGGACGCCTACGATCACTACGACGCGGATCTGGAGCGGGCCTGTGAAGTGATGGACCAGTACATTCTGCGGCGCCCTCCTTCGTGGTCCGAGGTTGCTGGCGAGTTCAGGTCGCCACATGATGCGACGATTTTTCAGCGTTTTTTTCTCGGCTCAGCGGCGGATGTGGCCGAACACTACTTCGAGAGCGAGCAGATGAGAGCCGTCGTGGCCGCGAGCGGGCTGATCGGCACGTTTCGGGGTCCACGGGATACTGGCACCGGATACGTGAAACTCTTCCATTCCATGGGCATGGCCACCGGTCATCGCGGTAGGTGGACGTACGTACGCGGAGCGATGGGATCGATCACCGAGGCCCTGCGGCGGATTGCGGTCCGGCGAGGCGTTGAGGTTCGGACATCGGCCGATGTCGAGAAGATCATTGTGAAGGATGGACGGGCAACGGGAGTGGCACTGACCACTGGCGAAGAGGTGCTTGCCAACCTTGTATTGTCGAATGCCGATCCGCAACGAACGTATCTTTCTCTCGTTGACCGATCGGAGTTGCCGGATGAGTACCGTAGATCGATCGAGCGAATCAAGATTGCGAGCCCGGTGATGAAAATCAACCTGGCGGTGGAGGAGCTACCGTGGTTTTCGGCGCTGGGCGATGATTCAGAGCGGCAACGGCAGGGTAGTACTGGGGGGCTCTTTATCGCGCCGTCGATTGACTATATGCAACTGGCGTTCGAGGATGCCCGGCGAGGATCACCATCGAGGCATCCGTTCATGAACATCCACATGCAATCAGCGGTCGACAACACTGTGGCTCCTGCCGGGAAGCACACAATCTCGATCTTCACCCAGTATTTTCCCTACGAGCTTGCGGACGGCACATGGGACATCCGTCGTCACGAAATAGCCAGCTCAGTGGTCGATGAGTTTGCGACCTATGCCCCGAACATCCGCGATGCGATAGTGGGAATGCAGGTTTTGTCTCCGCCGGATCTGGAGGAGCGATTTGGTCTGACAGGGGGGCATATTTTTCACGGTGAGCTTGTGCCGGAGCAAGCCTTTGATTTGCGGCCGGTTCCTGGTTCATCCTCGTATGAGGGCCCCATTTCGGGCCTGTTTCTTTGTGGATCAGGAGCATGGCCAGGTGGCTGCGTAATGGGTGCTCCTGGATACAATGCTGCGCAGGAGATCATCGAACGCAGGAGGGAAGGTGGTACTGGTCAGGCAGGATAAGTATCCATCGAGTCTGAAAGTAACTGGATGTTTGAAAACGGGAGTGGATTATGAAGGTACTCATCTCAGCTGATATGGAAGGAACCTGCGGAGTGGTGTCCTGGGTCCATGTTATTCCGCCAGAGTATGCGGGCGGTACTGAACCGACGAATCAATCGGAATACGATCGGGCACGGCTTCGGATGACATTGGAGGTGAACGCCGCGATCGAGGGCGCGCTGGAGGCAGGTGCAGACGAAGTGATCGTGAACGATAGTCACGACGGAATGAGGAATTTACTTCCCGAGCAACTGCATAGGTCCTGCAGGTTCATCTCGGGCAACGACAAGCCGCTGGGGATGATGCAGGGTGTAGATCTGGACGGCGTAGCGGCAGCTTTCTACACCGGATATCACGCTAAAGCCGGGACTCCCGGCGCACCACTCGCGCACACCTGGACCGGCTGGCTCAACGATGTGCGGATCGATGGAACTTCCACGGGTGAGTTTGGCGTGAACGCGATTGTCGCAGGTCACTATGGCGTTCCAGTGGTACTCGTGACCGGTGACGATCAGGCTGTAACGCAGACAAAAGCATTGCTGGGCGATCAGGTCGTTGGGGTTGAGACGAAGCAGGGGCTCTCAACGTTTGCCGCAATCAATCTGCACCCGTCGACCGCTCAGGAGCGAATCAGGGCCGGTGCACGAGAGGCAATGCAGTCGGTAGGTGATGCCAAACCCTACGTATTGAAAACCGGAGCGAGGATCGAACTGGAGTTCGATCATCAGGCGAGAGCAGATCAGGCAGCGCTGGTGCCTGGCGTCCAACGCTCGGATGAGCGTGTGGTTTCATTTGAACCCTCGGACGGTCATGAGTTCATCATGGTCTTTCGGGCTGCGATGAAGGCTGCCACCATTAAGATGTCGCCCTAGCAATCAGCTCGGTAAATCGCTCTCAGGTCGATTGACAAGGCGGCCGTTATGGCTGGTCTGTCACTTGCCTACGTGTGGGCGGAACATTTGAGGCTGCAGAGTCGCGATGGGCAATCATGACTTCTCCAGTGCCTTCGCGGATTCAGCCACTCGCTTTCGCAGAATGGGAAGCTGTTCAACGATTGCTTCGCGCTCGCGAATCACTATGTCTCTTTCCGCAAACAGCCGCTGTCGCTGTTCGAGGAGTTGCTGGCGTGCGTGGTTGCGCTGCGCGCAGGTCAGGCACACCCCGTTCCATAGTCGAAGGTCGCCACAGTCAGGGCAGGGAGCGAGCAACTGGTTCAGTTGCGGAAGAGCGAGTGGCCGGGCTCCTTCAAGAGCGGCATTGCGGATGGCGGTAGCGAGCTCGATGAGACTGGTTTCGATCAGTCCTCGATCGCGATCGTCGACGGGTAAGGTTTCAGCCAGCCTCTGGCGGTCGTGATCGTCGAGTATCAGCTCGCCACGCACGATGTTCGTGCCTCGCTCGGCCCAATCGATTTCTTCCGCAAATTGAAGCGACTGATCGTTAACGGAGAGCTGTACTCTGGACGGGGCGTCGGGCTTGATCGCCTCGAGACCGATCGGAGTGTCCGGCAGCACTGGGATGGATCGATCGATCCTCGCGTCGGGAGTTTTCATCTCCACTTCGAGCGATTCAATGGCCTCGTCTATTTCGTTGACTCTAGCCGTCCAGTGACTCTGATCGGTTGCCGCCGATTCGGCAAGCTCCAGTTCCCTGCGAAGCGCCTCATGACGCTCCAGCCGATTCGTTGTTGCTGGATCGGCAGGGAGTCCCGATAGACGCGACTCTCTGGGAGGGGGTAGCCTGAAACCGCGGACGGATGTCTCAGTCGTTGCCTGACCTTCTGAGCCGTTATCTGAGGATGATGACTGCGAACGCTTCCAGAGCTTCCAGCGCGGCACGGATGTGGCTCCTTGGTGCTAATCGTTGACCAGGACGGTCAGGTCCAGAGACCGGAAGTCTCGATCTGGCTTGACCGGCGGCCGACTGAACGCAACAATGCTCCCGATCAGAGCTTGGAACGAGCATACCGTGAATGGGTGACATCGCGTTGAACAAAAACGAGGTCAGAGAATCGGATTTTGTATGGCTGCCAGATGCCGGGTCAATCGAGCGCAGCAGGTTGCAGGCGTTCATCACCAGTAGAGGATTAGCTGGGGTCGAGGATCTTCAATCGTGGGCCGCTGAGGATGTTGGCCGGTATTGGGATGCAGCGGTGCAGGATCTGGGATTGCCATTCCACAGACCGTACTCGAGCCCGCTGGATCTCAGCCTGGGCGTTCAGTGGCCGGAATGGTTTGTCGGTGGTGGGTTCAACTACGTTCAAGCCGCACTGGGTCGGTGGATCGACGAGGGTCAGGGCGATCGGATTGCGCTTGTCTGGGAAGGAGACGACGGCGAACACCAGTCGCTGACGTTCAGTGAGCTCTACGAGTGGACCATGCGATTCGCTGGCGTTCTCCTGGCGGCCGGTGTCGAGCCCGGTGATCGCGTTGGAATCTTCCTGCCGATGGTTCCGGAGACGGCAGTGGCGGTTCTGGCAGCAGGGGCCATAGGCGCAATCTATGTACCAATGTTTTCGGGCTATGGACCGGAAGCCGTTTCGTCTCGCCTCAATGATGCCGGAGTTCGAGTGCTGGTTACTGCCGATGGCTTTTACCGGCGTGGTGTTGAGGTGAGCATGAAACAGATCGCCGATGAGGCGATGGCCGCATCGCCGAGTGTGACAGCCTGCATTGTGCTACGTCGCACGGGAAGTGACGTTCCATGGAATCCTGCACGGGATAGCTGGTGGCATGACCTGGAGGAGAGTGCGGAGCCGATTTTGGAGATTTCCGCAACCGCGGCCAATGACCCCTTTATGATCATCTATACGTCGGGCACGACGGGCAAACCGAAGGGGGCGTTGCATGTCCATGCGGGCTTCCCGATCAAGGCGGCCCACGATATGGCGTACTGCTTCGATGTGCGCGAAAGCGATACGGTGTTCTGGATGACCGACCTGGGCTGGATGATGGGGCCCTGGTTGATCGCAGGGGGGCTGATGCTCGGTGCCGCGATCGTGCTCTACGAAGGAACGCCTGATTACCCTCATCCAGACAGGCTTTGGAGAGTCGCCGAGCGTTCGAAAGCGACCGTGCTCGGCGTGGCACCGACGGCGGTTCGCTCGCTGATGGCGAAGGGTGACGAGTGGATCGAGGGAGTCGACCTTTCACGGCTGCGGGTGCTTGGTTCAACCGGTGAGCCGTGGAACACTGATCCATGGCGCTGGTTTTCCGAGCGGGTCGGTGGTAGCAGGTGCCCGGTCATCAACTACTCAGGTGGTACAGAAACCGGCGGTGGTATTGTGGGCGGCACGGTTGTTCAGCCAATCAAGCCCTGTGGATTCTGTGGTCCGGTGCCGGGAATGATCGCGGACGTGCTTGATGAACATGGTGCGGCGGTCCGCGGGCAGGTTGGGGAGCTGGTCGTGCGGCAACCGTGGGTTGGTATGACCCGCGGGTTCTGGAACGACAACGAACGATATCTGGACGCATACTGGTCTCGATTCCCTGATATCTGGGTTCATGGCGACTGGGCCGAAATCGATGGTGATGGCACCTGGTTCATCCGCGGGCGTTCTGACGACACGCTGAACGTTGCCGGCAAGCGCATCGGCCCAGCAGAGGTAGAGTCGGCTGCGGTTTCTCATGACTCCGTGCAGGAAGCAGCGGCGATAGGAGTCCCGGACGAGTTGAAAGGCGAGGTGATCGTGGCTTTTGTGGTCCTTCGGCCTGGAGTGAAGCTCTCAGATGACCTTCGTGAAGAGATCAGGTTGCATGTGGGTCAGCAACTCGGCGGAAGCATGCGGCCGTCAGCTGTTTTCGTCGTGACGGATCTGCCGCGGACCAGGAATGGAAAGGTCATGCGCCGGGTGATACGGTCAGCTTTTCTCGGGCTCGATCCTGGCGATGTTACCGCGCTGGAGAATCCTGACGCAGTGGGCGATGTGATGTCCGCTGGAAAGGTCGCGAAGGAGCGATTGGCCAGATGAACAGAGATGCAATGCACGGTCCACGGATGATCGAAGCCGAAGCCGAGATTCCCGGCAAAGAGCGTGAGGAGCGTCGCCGACTTGCACTGGAGTGGGGATTGTCATCTGCGTATTCGATTGAGGATCGAAGTATCCCCTTGTTCAATCGGAACGGCGTTGCGGGGCGCTTCTCAAGCGCAGGTCCGTTCATGGGCGTTCCATTTCAGGAGGACATGCGCGAACTGGATGGGCAGGATGTCGTTTTCGTTGGTGCTCCGCTGGATGCTGGAACCACGTTCCGATCCGGCACACGATTTGGTCCGAACGGGATGCGCTCGATCTCGACGCTCTCATATGGATACAACGTGGAGTTCGGCGTCGATCTCTACGAATCGTTGAAGATGGTCGATGCGGGGGATATTTCGGTGATTCCCGGCAATCTGGAAAAGAGTTTCGACCAGATCGACCTCGCGGTCTCCTACCTTCACGAACGGGCGGTGTTTCCGGTCGTTCTCGGAGGTGACCACTCCATCGGATATCCGGACATCAGGGGAATGGCACCATACGTCGATGGCAACATCGGCATTATTCATTTCGACCGGCACCTCGACATGTCCGAATCGTACCTCGATGAGCGGATGCATGGATCGCCCTTTTTTCACGCGACCAATATCCCAAATGCTCCACCATCGAACCTCGTCCAGATTGGGATTGGCGGGTGGACGGGGAATCACGGCGGGGCGAAGAATGTGCGGGAACGCAGGGCGACCTCGATTACGTTGACGGATGTCGATCGGCTGGGAATCGATCGTGTGGCGGAAATGGCACTGGAGATCGCCTGGAAAAACGCCAAGTGCGTCTGGCTGTCTTTCGACATCGATGTCATGGACCCTGCGTTCGCGCCAGGTACTGGAACGCCGGAAGCTGGCGGTTTGCTGCCTCGGGAAGCGTTCCGGTTTCTGGAGGTCGTGAGCCGCGAAGGGCTTGCCGGGATGGAGGTCGTCGAAGTCGCGCCTCCGTACGACGTGTCGGAGATTACGTCTCTCCTTGGGGTGCGGGTGATCCTCGATGTGCTCGGTCATCTGGTCAACAATGGAAAGCTGGGCCAGAAACCAATGTCCGATGACCCTGCCGACGAACCAGGCGGTGAGACTCATGATGCCTCTTCGGACTGAATGCACGTTTCGTAACTGAAATCGAGACTGCTGGCTACTGGTATTCTTTGCGGTCGCCGTGGCAAGCGTCCGGCACCATCGAAAGAGACCTGATCTGGAATCGATATTTTGAGCCAGGCCCCGGAGCGCCAGCGCTCGCAAGCAGAGACCGAGACTCCCAAGAGAAAGCCGCGGGGCTCTGCCTGGTGGGCTCCGCGGCTTCTTCTGAGCGTTTTCGTCCTTTTGTCCGGATCAATTCTGGTGCTTGTGCTGCTCGTTTACAACGAGGCTCGTTCCGACGACGCCGGGCCCGCTGACGCGATTGTGGTCCTCGGGGCGGCACAGTTCAACGGGGTTCCATCCACGGTGTTCCGGGCGCGGCTTGATACCGCCGCATCGCTTTACCGGCAAGGTGCTGCGCCCACGATCGTCGTCACTGGCGGCAGGATGGAAGGCGATCAGTTTACTGAGGCAGAGACTGGCCGTAACTATCTGGTTTCTCAGGGAGTACCCGAAGATGCAATCCTACTGGAACATCTGAGCAGTAATACCAGGGAGAGTATGGAGCGGGTTGGGGAGATTCTGCTGGATCGGGACATGACTCGCGTCCTGATTGTGAGCGATGGGTTTCATCTCTTTCGCTCTCGCCTGTTGGCGGAGGAACAGGGGTTCTCTGTCCAAACCAGTCACGCGGAAATGAGCCCGATTCGGCCGGGCTCAGCCCTCGAATTTCAGTACGTGGTCAGAGAAGCGTTTGCGCTTGCTGCGCACTACCTCGGACTGAACTGAGCGGGTCGCAGGTCTCACGCTTGCCAACAGTAATTGTCACTGGCTCGATTGTCGTTCGATTGCAATTTCGACTGCGTTGAGTGCTTCCTGCACCGGGATCTCTGCGCGAGGATCGAATCCTGCGACGATAAGATAGTTGCCCGTTGGTAGATCGACCAAAGCCAGCGACTGCACCGATGCGGCGGGTACCGAGATCCAGGCGACAAGGAATGGACTCACATCACCGCCATGGCTCAGGACGCTGAGGATTTCGTCTGCTGGCATCTCGGGTGATGTTCGCGTGACGATAACCCCAATGTCCCGATCGCTGGTGTTGACCAGATCAAAAACAACGCCGCCCGGATTCACGACGAAGTCGCGTGTCGATGAAATGCTGAATTGGTCCAACGTGACGGGGAATCCGACCGCGTTCACGGCCAGATGCAGCGCTGAGGAATTGATGCTCGCGAGAATCCACTGGTTGGCGATTCGCGTGAATCTCCACTCCTCCCGACGGACCATGTAGCCTTCCTGCACTGTCAACATGACCGAACCTGTTGAACCCGTCACCACTGGATCGCCAATGACCTGCAGGTCGAGGTGCTGGATGTATCCGGCTGACTGCAACTCACGCAGCCGCAGAACAGCGATTTCGGGGTCCTGCAATTGAACGAGCGACTGCAGAACGCGTTCCGATGACAGATTTGCGAACGATCGCCAGTCTCCCTGATTCCAGCAGGCAATGAGGTTTTCGGTGGCTCGTACCAGGTGAGCTCGGCTTACAGCACTTGGGGAGGTGGCAACTGGAGTTGATGGCTCCTGGGGTTGAGCGGAGGGGGGCGTGCTAGCTGCGCATGAGGCGACCGGAGAGCCGACCGGGCCGTCCTGAGCCAGTGCGGTCTCGTTGATCGCCAGCAAACAAAGTCCAAAGGCTGTTGCCAGCAATACAGCAACCACTCGGCGATTCGCGATCATCGGGATTCTCAACAGCCTGATTTTCCGGTGAAGGAGATGCCAGGAGAAGCCCGTCAGGAGGCGCTGGCGCCCCACTCGGAATGTTTGTATCGCTTAGCCCAGTCTACGCCTTGCCAGCTTTTCAGGTCGATCGGTTTCACGAAGAAGAGCCAGCGCGGCTCGGTGAGGGTGGGAACGAGGTAGCTCGGGCCGTTTGGTCCCAGATACCGAACGGACATCTCGTTTGCGAAGTCGACCCACTTTCCACCTACGTTTGGACGTTCGAGAAGCTGAGCCTCGCCTTTGACCATCACTTTGCGCTGACGTCCTGTTTCGTCGATGGTCAGATAGACCCGTGGATCATTCGCCATGTACTCTGCCCACACTGATCGCTCGCGCGGGATGATGTAAAAGCCTCCGTCTTTGTAGAGAAACCAGATTGGCACAACATATGGCCAGCCGTCGGGGTCGAGCACACCAAGTCGGCAGATCGCGTCTGTCGACAGGAACTCATTGAGTTCTTCGTCGGAAAGTTTGCCAACCTTTCCGCGCCACTCTTCAGAACTGTTCGAATCGGTCATGTTCTTTCCTCCTCTTTTCGGCATTCTAACCCCACTGCACGAAAAGGGAACGGAGTACTGTATGAGAACACTTAGCGCTCTGGCCAGTCACGAAGCGAATTCCACGAACTCACGTTTGCGAGCGAAGCCTGGGATTGCCGACTTCATCGAGTCCAAGATGGATCGTATAAAGCGACAGGAAGAGCACCATCAACGTAACCACCGGAGTCAGCCACCACCACCACATGTTCTGAATGATTGCGCCGAAGTTGAGCGACCAGTAGATCATGATGCCGAGCGTCATGTCTCTTGTGGGACCGAGGCCAATAATCGAAAGAGCCGATTCCGCCAGAATCGCGGCGATGAAGGCATTCAGGAAGTTGGCGCCCAGCCATGTAAACATATGCGGGAGTAGTTCTCGAATAATGATTTCGAGGTTGCCCATCCCGGACAGCTTTGCGACTCGTACAAACGGCCGCTCTTTGAGACTCAATGTCTGTGAGCGCACAGCTCGCGCCGGCCAGGCCCAGGCAAACGCTCCGATAATCAGCGCCATTTCGGTCACGCCGACACCCCTGAGGAGTGAAGCAATCAGAATCAGAAAGAGGAGTGAGGGAACGGACAGAAAGACATCGACAACGATGCGGAGGACGGCATCAGGCTTTCCGCCGAAGTAGCCGCCAATCAGTCCAACCAGTGCTCCGACCACGGTGCCAATCGACGCGGCAATCAAGCCGACCTTCATCGAGTTGGGTACTGCCTGTGTCCATTGCACCGATACGCTCTGGCCAAGCGTCGTCGTTCCCATGATCAGAGCGAGCGATTCTGTGCTCGGTGCCATTTTTTGTGGATAGGCACCAGTCCGGCGCTGGGCCGGCTCGACAGCCATGCCGCCGATCACTGCAGACAGTCCAATTGCCAGGAAAATCAACGAACCCCAGGCAAACTTGCGGTTCCTGAGCAAGCGGATGACGATGTTTTCCCGCTTCTCCAGGGCAACAGGTTCCGGAATCTGTTCCATGGATGCCACAGCCATCTTAGCCCTGCCTGTCTCCGCCGAACCTGATCCGCGGATCGATGAACGGGTACAGCATGTCAATTATCAGATTCGCAGCTGCTACCGTAACGATCAAAATGAGAATGGCACCCTGGATCACCGGGAAGTCCAACCGGGTAATCGAGGTGTAAATTACATATCCAAGACCCGGATAGGCAAAAATCGCTTCTGTGATGAGTGCTCCGCCAATGATGTGGCCAATCGATAGGGCGAGTCCTGTTGTTTGAGGCAACAGGGCATTGCGAAAGGCATAGGTCCAGAAAATCCGCCGCCGGGACAATCCCTTTGCTTCGGCCCAGAGAATGTAGTCCTGCCCCTTTTCGGCAATGATCAGGCTGCGCATGCTGAGGAACCACCAGCCAAGGGAGACAAGGATGATGCTCAGGGCGGGGAGTGCGCCGTGCCTGATGACGTCTTCCGCGAACGCCAGATTCCATCCCTTATCCGCTCCGAGGGTATAGGCGCCGGATAGCGGAAATATCGGCCATTGATAGGCCAGGAGAAAGACCAGCAGGATAGCCAGAATGTAGTAGGGGGTGGTGTAGAGAACGAGAGCAATTGGAACCAACGTCCGCAACACACGGGATCTCCCGTCCGACCACCCGACCATTGCTCCGAGCAGCGAGCCAAGCACCCAGCTGACTAGTGTGGTAAACGTCAGCAAACCGACGGTCCAGGGAATTGCCTGCCGAAGGATGAACGAGACGCGGGTGGGGAAACTGGCGATCGAATAGCCGAGATTCCCTTGCAGCAACTCTTTCCAGAACGATACGTACTGGTCGATCAGGCTCTTGTCGAGGCCGAAGCGCTGCCGGTACTCCGCAACCAGCGCCTCACTGGTCGCGCCGCCACCGACATTGCCCAATTTGGCGTAAATCGCCGAGAGCGGGTCTCCAGGGAGATACCGCGGAACGAAGAACACCACGGACACCGCAATGAAGACTGTAATGATAAAGATCAGGAAGCGACCGGCCAGATATTTCCAGAATGCGCTCACAGCAAGATTCCTGTATGGTCCGTGGTGTTCAACCCCAGTCTTCCTTGATACAGCAAAGGTGCTGATCCGCTTCTGCGGCCGGAGTTACGTTCTTCGTCTGATTGCGATTCACGCACATTCTGAATCGAAACAATCGGAGATTCGGCCGCCGACCGCAGAAATGGCTCACGAGAGCAACCTGCGTTCGGCGACCGAAGTGCTAGCAGCTAGCTACCAGCGGGCTCGAGTCCACCAACCCACTCGCCAGTTTCTGGGCTCGTGTAACCGTTGAGCACCAGATTGAAGGTGGCCCACCAGCTCACGGGCATGTTCCATGGATCGGCCGCGGTCGGCCAGCCCTGCCAATAGGTCGAGTTGAACGGCACAAGCGCGGGCGCCTGAACCACAGGAATTACCGGCAGATCGGGCAGCCAGATGGCCATTGCCTGCTGGAAGAGGGGGATCAGGGCCGCCTCGTCATCCGGAGGCGTGGCGAGCATCTGATCGACGATCGCATCGAATTCCGCATTCTGGTAGCGGAACGAGTTTCGCTCGTACCACGGCGCGTTCTCGCCCAAGGGGACATAGTTCTTGCTGTGGAAGAGTTCGAGATTCTCGGTGATGTAACCAGGGCAGAAAGCCTGGTACGAGAGATCGTAGTCGCCTGTCAGCAGCAATGGCTCGCGCGCCTGTGCGGTCATCTGCTGGAGCTCCACATTGATGCCGGCTGATTCGAGCTGATCGGCAACAACCTGGGAAACATTCACGTCCTCGACGGAATCAGTGTTCACCGTATATCGAAGCGTGATATCCCCTGGATCGATCCCGGCCGACTCGAACAGGGCCGCGGCCCGGTCTGGATCGTAGGCCACTGGATACTCAGCATAGAGATCGGCGACCGAATCCATGTATGGCTGCACGGCGTCGTAGCTCGGCCACACACCCGTTGCCGGAATGGTGGTGCCTTCATACGCGAGCTGAGCAATCGCATCGCGATCGATCAGGGATGAAATCGCCCAACGAACTTCAGGATTGTCGAACGGCGGATTCGCGTTCTGAATCATCAGTGCGCGTGGGCAAGGGTCTGCCCATGCGTAGGGCAAATCGCTGGTCCAGGCAGAAATCGCCGGGTTGCCGCTGGCGATCTGCTGGAATGTGCCAGCCGAAAGGATACCGATGGTTGCGACATCGAGCTCCCCGGAGTCGAGGGCCAGGGCTACGGTTTGCTCATCGCCAAGGTAGATGAACTGAACCTCCTGCGGGCCAGGGGTTTGGCCAAACACCTCGGTGCCCCAGTAGTTGTCGTTCAGCGTGTAGATGAGTCCGTTCTGCGACGCGCTGTCGAGCACATACGGTCCCGTTCCAATCGGATTGGAGTTCAGGAACGCGAGCGGATCTTCTTCAGCGCTCCAGATATGCTCTGGCAGGATGGTCAGGCCACCCCAGATTTGCACCGCCGGAAACGCTTCGCGGAAGAGATGGAAGCGCGGGCTTGGTGTAGTCAGGTTGAAGACCGCGGTCAGCTCATCTGGCGCTTCGACAGACGCAACGGCGCCGTTGGCCTCACTGGCCCACTCCATTGCCGGGTTCTCCCGCAGCAGGTCGTAGGTGAAGACCACGTCGGCGCTGGTGAAGGGCTCTCCGTCGCTCCAGGTGACCCCTTCGCGAAGATTGACCGTCAATGCGCTGTAGTCGTCGTTGTACTCGTAGCTCTCTGCGAGCCAGGGCACAAACTCGCCGGTCTGGAGGTTGTTATAGAAGAAGTATTCATACACAACCTGATGCAATCCGGTATCAGATCTACTGGCGCCTGCGTACAGATTCAGGTTCGTCGGGTCCGCGAGCTGCCCGCCGATAGCGATCTTGAACGTTTGCTCGCGCGTGACATCCTGCTGAGTCGCGAGAGCCGGAGCTCCAGCGCCAATCGTCAGCATCAATGCCAACGCAAAAAATACCCATAAGCGTTTCGAGTTCATTCGTGTCCTCCTTGCGCTGTGTTGGCAGCGCTTGCTTTGGACGATGCCGCTTACTTTCCGCTGCCGCCTAATGATTGTGGCTCCGTCGCCACGCTCACCTTGTCCAGGGTTTGCGGCCCGGCTTCGAATTGGACTGTGCACCTCCTTTCACATCTGATTAGTGCCCATTTTGCGGCACCGTGGCGTTGAGTTCCAGTCCCAACTCCTGCACTAACCCTTGGTCGAGTTCTATCTGGCTGTCGCCCCAGGCTTTGCTTGGATCTGCCTGGGGGATCGATCCGATCAATAACTTCGTGTAGGCATGTTGTGGATGTTTCACCACCTGCTCGGGATGGCCCTCTTCAACAACCATGCCCTTGTGAAGCACGATGATGTGATCGCTGATCTGGTAGGCCGTCGCGAGATCGTGGGTGATGTAGACCAGAGATATTCCGAAGTCTCGCTTCAGTTTCAGCAGGTTGCCAAGAATCGTGACCCGGAGCGAGGCATCGACCATCGAGACAGGTTCGTCGGCAACGATGATTTTCGGGCGAAGCAGGAGCGTTCGGGCGATCATCGTGCGCTGCCGCTGGCCGCCGCTGAGCTGGTGAGGATACCGTCCGAGGGTTTCTTCCGGGCGTAGTCCTACCGCCTTCAACGCTTGCTCGATCAGCTCCTGCGTCTGCTCTCGGGAGTCCGCCATTTTGAACTTGGCTACGGGGGTGGTCAGAACGTGGTCGACCTTGTAAAAGGAGTTGTAGACACCGTACGGATCCTGGAAAATTGCCTGCACTTCACGCCGAAATGTTCGGCGCTCCTGGCGTGAAAGATTCTGGAGGTTTTGCCCATTGTAGAGAACCTCGCCTTCGCTGGGAATCTCCAGCCCAAGCAGCAGGTTGGCCATGGTGCTCTTGCCACTTCCGCTTTCACCGACTACGGCGGTGATGATCGCGGGCTCACTTTCGATCGTTTGCGAAAAATCCTTCAGCGCCACTACCTGGCGCTGGCTGAACATGCCGCCACCGCCGAACACTTTGGAGACATTTCGCAATTCGATGAGCGGGGTCATCCACTTCGCTCCGCAGCGAGTAGGCAGTTCATCATGGGGAGCTCGCTACTCTGGCAGCATCTGCTGCCGCCTCTGCCGCAAACTCAAGGAATGGCTCTCGCTGGTCGAGGGACGGCAGGCTATCCATGAGCAGACGTGTGTAGGGGTGCTCGGGATTGGCAAAGATCTCTTCGACGCCTTTGACCTCCAACAGCTTGCCGCCCCTCATGACTGCTACCCGCTCGGTGAACTGGGCCATCAATCCCATGTCGTGCCCGATCAGAATGACCGCGACTCCAAGCTCATCCTGGACGCGACGCAAGGTCTGCATTACTCGTCGTTGAACGACGACATCGAGAGCGCTGGTAGGCTCATCGGCAATGATTACTTTCGGTTTCAGGCTAATGGCGGTGGCGATACAGACGCGCTGCTTCATGCCGCCGCTCAGCTCGTGAGGATAGAGATTCGCAACGCCCGGTTCGAGATCGACAGCCTCCAGCAGCTCGTCGATCCGGTCGTGGTAGCCCTGTTTCGAAAGGTTCGCGCCATGAGTCTTGAGTCCATCGACCATCTGGTTGCGAATGCGCAGCACGGGATTGAGCGAATTCATGGCGCCTTGCGTGATCAGGGCGATTTCGGCAAGGCGACGATGGCGCATTTCTTCTTCAGAGAGCGTGAGGAGATCGGTGCCGTCCAGCACGATACGGCCGCCGACGATCTCGCCGGGCGGTTTGATCAGGCGCATGATCGCCAGGGCGATCGTCGACTTGCCTGATCCAGACTCACCGATCAGTCCGAGGCGCTCACCGGGACTCAGCGCCAGCGTGACACCGTCCACCGCTCTTACCGGCCCACGCGAGGTCGGGAAGTGAACCTCAAGGTCCTCGATACTCAGGACTGGATGCACGATTCAGCCTTCCAATTGGCGAGTTTCTGAATATGGTGCACCAATCGAGCCAATGCGTTCCGGAACTCCCTCATAAGTAATTATCCTTCTGCCTGAGTCTATGGGGAGCGGGATGCGGTGTCAAACAGATGATCGAAATCTGAGGTTAAAAACTGTGCAGTCAGGCTGCATTTGAACGGTGGATTGTGGCGGCTTGTCAATTGGAAAGTGGTCAGTCGGCTTGGCTACGCCAACGCGCAGTTGCTCGAGGTGACGCGTCGCTCATTGTCGACCCGTATCGCCGGTTGGCCTGGCGTCCGCCTGAGAAACGCCCTGAGGCTGGCTACCCACGTCGCCGAGCGAGACGCTGCCGACGTTTCGGAAGTGGTGCCGGGAGAGGGATTCGAACCCTCACGGGTTGCCCCGCCGCATTTTGAGTGCGGTGCGTCTGCCATTTCGCCACCCCGGCAGGTGGGAATAGCACGGAGACCAACAGGCTGCGTGCAGATATCGAGTGTAGCCGAATGGGCGGCAATTGGGCAGTTCCAGGAAGGATGATCCTGGGTAATCTCTGATCGCCGAACTCGGTTTTCTGGTCGAGAGACTTTTCGCCAGTTGCGATGTCTTTCGAAACCGTTTGCTCGTCGGATCACTAGTAGAGGCGGCGGTCACTAATATAGGCAGCGACGTTATCCGGGACATGTCCCCAGATTGGCGATCCATCGCG
>JBGTJM010000069.1:0-2197 GCA_041745115.1 Thermomicrobiales bacterium | reverse complement strand
ATCGACTGCCGCTTGAGCGTTGGCGGAACCATCTGTGGCCAGCAGAATATGCATACGCGCGCCGTTGCCTTTCCAGAGGGATCATGTCTGCCCATAGCCTGTGGAAGTATCTCGCGTTTCTCATTCAACATGCGCGGAGAGCGTCAGGCCAGTGGTACTCTTCTCTGCATGAGTGACAAGACCTCTGACCGGATGGCCCACGACACTGCGCCGAAAGCCTCTGACGCATCGCACCACCACCTTCAACCGGCCTCCTACGATGCGGACAAAGCGCGCATTCTGGCGCGATTGCGGCGTATCGAGGGGCAGGTCCGAGGAGTGCACAAGATGGTCGAAGACGACAAGTACTGTGTTGACATCCTCACGCAGATTTCTGCCGTCATTGCCGGACTTAGAGCAACTGGTCTGGTCGTACTGGAAGACCACATTCGGGGCTGCGTGGTCAACGGAGATCCTGAGCAGCAAGAAGTGCTGATCGATGAGCTCATGGGCGCGATTGAGCGATTCAATCGGAGCGTCGGCTGACAGCTCTGATTCAAGCCGCTTTGTGTCGGTGATGACGCAATTGCTATCGTCGATGCGACGGTCGCACGCTTTCATAACATTGCCTACAATCTCCTTGAGTGTGAGCCCGATGCTCAGCCAGGCCCAGATCAACGGAACAGCGAGAAGTATGAGTACCGAACAGTCGAACGATCTTGGGATTACCGTTGCCGATGTAATGACCAGTGAGGTGTTCACCACCGGCCCGGATCAGCCCGTGGAGGACATTGCGGCAGAGCTGCGTGCGCGTGGTATCGGCGGCCTGCCTGTGGTTGACGAACGGGGCATCCTGATTGGCATGGTCAGTGAGTACGATGTCATCAGCAAACGTGGCAAAACAGTTCGCGACATCATGAGCAGGGGAGTCATCAGCGTCGGAGATGAAGCAAGCGCCGATCAGGTGACGAACCTGATGGGGCTCCACGGGATTCGGCGGGTGCCGATCGTGCGGGAGGGCAGGCTGGTGGGGATCGTGACCCGATCCGATCTGCTTCGACTCTACAGCTATGTGCGCTGGACCTGTCAGACCTGTGGCGATTTCGAGCGTGGCTTGACCCGGCCCGATGCGTGCACTCGGTGTGGCGGTTCGATCTTCACACTCGATCGCGAACTACGAACTGGCGAAGGGTTCTGACCCAAGCCAGGCTCCTGGTTGAACGCGGCTTGAAGCACGGACAGTGAGATGCTGATCGTTGGATTGATTTCGGGCACATCGGCCGACGGTATCGATGCAGCTCTGTGCGAAATCACTGGAGCGCCTCCGCACCTGTCCGCCCGGGTCGTCGCGGCTCGGACCGATCCGTATCCGCCTAACTTGAGAAGGCAGGTGCTCGATAGCTACGATCCTGTCGTGAGCCGGGTGGATGTGCTCTGCCGGCTGAACGTCGAGCTCGGTGAGCAGTTTGCGGCTGCGGCATTGCGAGTCATCAATGAGGCGGGCCTGCAGTCGGCTGAAGTCGACCTGATCAGCTCGCACGGACAGACCTTCTGGCACGAAGTCGAGTCGGACGGTGAAGTCCACTCGACCCTTCAGTTTTGCGAGCCGGCGGTCATTGCCGAGCGAACCGGCATTACCACAATCAGCAACCTCCGCTCCCGCGACGTCGCGGCCGGTGGGCAGGGCGCACCTCTGGCTGGCTACGTGGACTGGCTGCTCCAGCGGCATCCTGAAAAATCCCGGGCAATCCAGAACATCGGCGGAATTGGCAACGTAACTTTTCTGCCCCCACTGACGGATGCGACATCTGAGCCGATGGCATTCGACACCGGGCCGGGCAACTCCCTGATCGACGATGTACTCCGCATGACCACCGAAGGTCGCCAGACTTTCGATGATGGCGGAGAACTCGCAGGGCAGGGAACCGTGGATCGTAAATGGCTGGAGCGCTTGCTGACCCATCCGTACTACGATCGACGTCCTCCGAAGACGACCGGCCGGGAGCTGTTCGGTGGTTCGATGGCGACAGAGTTGCTCGCTGAAGGAACCGCGATGGATCTGTCACTGGCCGATATTGTAGCCACATTGACGGCCCTGACCGCGCACAGCATCGAGGACGCATATCGCCGCTTTGCTCCGTTCGAAATCGACGAGGTGATCGTTGGAGGAGGCGGACGCCACAACTCGACCATGATGTCGATGCTGCGAGAAGCGCTG
>JBGTJM010000068.1:0-6734 GCA_041745115.1 Thermomicrobiales bacterium | reverse complement strand
GTTCGGCCGAAACAGCTTCACGTCGCCGCCGAAGTGTGTCGCTGCTTCCTCCAGCAGCGCATCCAGCGGGTCGCGGATCTCCGACTCCCAAATTTCCCGATTGGCGTCGAAGTAGGCTTTCGAATTGTCCCCAACGAGTCCTCGAAACCAGTCGATCGCCTTTGTGCCGAATCCTGTGAAGGTCTCCGCTGAATGATCTGTCATCGATGCGCCTCCTGGGCCGGATGTATCCAGACCGGCTCGCTGGTGAATCAAGCCACATGCTCGCCCACTGGATTGAGATTAGCAGCATGCGCGTCGACTTCGTATCCTTTCCTCGCCCTTGTTCAACGGTGCGGGGCTCATCGCAACGAAGCAACCGCAGGGAGAGTTCACGAAGATGTCTGATCCAGAGAAAACCACCTACGCCGATTTCGCTGCGGTCGTTAGCTATGGTCCGTCGCTTTCGTTTTCACCAGACAGCTCTGAGATCGCCTATTGCAGCAATGCTTCCGGACAGTTCAACCTCTGGGTGGCGTCGGTCGACGGTGAGCCAGCCCGCCAGCTGACCCATTTCACCGATCAGGCAGTGCGGCAGATTGCGTGGTCGCCAGCCGGAGACCAGATTCTCTTCACTGCGGATAGCCAGGGGGATGAGAAGCATCAGCTCTATCTGATCGATCCCCAGGGAGGCAGCCTTACACCGCTCACCGATCGACCAGACGTTCAGTATTTCCTGGCGGAAGGAGCGTGGTCACCAGACGGTCGATACATTGCTTTTGCCGGAAATGATCGAGAACCGACCGCTCAGGACACCATCATTCGAGAGGTCGATTCCGGCGAGGACGACCGGCAATTGATGGACGGCCGCATCTATGAGCCGGTCAGCTGGTCACCGGATGGTCGCAAGCTGACGGTCGTCGATGCCCGATCGAATATGGACTTTCGGCCGATGGTTGTCGACGTCGAAACCGGGAACGTTACCGGCCTCGCGGTAGAGGACGATCCATCGATCTACTTGCCCGGACCATGGAAAAGCGACGGCAGCGGCTACTGGATGCTGACTGACAAGGGGCAGGAGCATACCGGGCTGGCGTTCGTCGATGCGGCAACTGGAGCGATGGAGTGGTTCAGGCAACCAGAATGGAGCGTCGAAGGAGTCGCGGCTTCTGCTGATGGCCGATTCCTGGCGTATCTGGTCAACGAGGCTGGCTTTTCGACGTTGAAGGTGGAGCGCCAGGATTTTGGCGACGCCGTGGAGGTGCCAGAGCTGCCAGTTGGCAAAGCTGGCGATGGGCTCGTCTTCTCGCCAGATGGTCGATACCTCGCGTTGTTGGTCGGCACTCCGACGCGCCCGAACGAAATCTATCTCGTCGATCTCGATGCTGGCACTGTGCGTCCGCTGACGAACAGCCTGCTCAGAAATCTCGATCACGTCATGATGGTCGAACCAGAGCTCGTTCATTTTCCATCGTTTGACGATCGGCAAATCCCAGGATGGTTGTATCGTCCACATGGCGAAGGACCTTTTCCGGTCGTGCTATCGATTCATGGAGGTCCCGAGTCGCAGGAACGCCCGCAGTATGCCTATCGCGGTCTGTATCAGTGCCTGCTGCACATGGGTATTGGGGTGCTCGCGCCAAACATCCGCGGATCAACCGGTTATGGCAAGGCCTATCAGAAGCTGATTCACCGCGATCTGGGCGGCAACGATGTGAAGGATTTCGAGGCAGCCGTGCACTTCCTGCATGGTCTCGATTGGGTTGACAACGATCGGATCGGCGTGTTTGGCGGGTCGTACGGTGGTTTTGCGGTGCTCA
This sequence comes from Thermomicrobiales bacterium, assembly GCA_041745115.1. GTDB lineage: Bacteria > Chloroflexota > Chloroflexia > Thermomicrobiales > UBA6265 > JAHBVL01. The sequence goes on along the minus strand of JBGTJM010000068.1, from coordinate 4,935 downwards.
CCTGCCTGAGCCGGCTTCCCGACTACTGGGCGGCGGGAGTCGACATCGTGGGGCCCTCGAATCTCGTGACGATGCTCAGGTCATTTCCGCCAACCTGGAAAGAAGTGGCGAAGGAAACCTTCGGCGATGTCGACACTGAGGAGGAGGACCTGCTTCGACGCTCGCCGATTACCTATGTCGATCGGATCACGGCACCATTGTTTGTGATCCAGGGTGCTAACGATCCTCGAGTTGTCAAAGCGGAAAGTGACCAGATCGTGGATAAACTTCGATCCCGTGGCATCGAGGTGCGCTACGACGTCTACGACGACGAAGGGCACGGGTTCACGAAGAAGGAGAATGAGGTCAAAGCGCTGGGCGATTCGGTCGAGTTCTTTTCCCAGCACCTGCTTGCCTGACATGAGAGCTCAGGACGTGCAGCGCATCTACGACAAGCGTGCCAAGGACTATGATCGTTCGGTGGGGCTTGTCGAGAATCTTGCGCTTGGCGACCTTCGGGCAGAGTTTGGTTCTCATCTGGTCGGCGAAACGCTCGAGATCGCGATTGGAACTGGGCTCAACCTTCCCCATTATTCAACGGCCGCAGTTCGCTCCGTGGGGGTGGACCGCTCCATTGGCATGATGGAGAAAGCTGCGGAGCGTTCAGCTGCGATCGGTGTCCGGATCGACCTCGTGCAGGCAGACGCTGAGCGCTTGCCATTCCCCAAGAATACATTCGATACGGTCGCGATCAGTCTCGCCCTCTGCACCGTTGAAAGGCCAGTTCAGGCCTTGCGAGAGATGGGCCGCGTTTGCCGGAGTGACGGGCAAATCGTGATGCTCGAGCATGTTCGATCTCCGAACCGGTTCGTGTACCAGCTGGAGCGACTCTGGACGCCAGTTCAGGAGCGGGCGTTCGGATGCAGTATGGTGAGAGACACGATTGGTGTTGCTCAAGCTCAGGGCTTCCATGTTCATACCGATCGCCAGAAGTTGTTCGGTGTGTTCCGCCTGATCGTCGCTAACCCGCCAGAGTTGGCATAATTAGAATACGCAGGCGGTGGCTGCCGTCGGGAGTGGTTCAACGCGGGGGATATCGATGGTCGAGGAATTGCAATATGGCGGATTCGTTCAGCGGGATCGTAAAGGTCTGAAGTCACCTGCCGCTCCCGGAGCCTCGCGGTCGCCTCAGCGGCCCGGTTTGACCCCGGATCGTTCGAGTATCCCGGGGCATTCGCTGGAGGCCTCCCCTTCGATCTCAGGCGCACCGCTTCGTCCGTTAACTCAGTACGGAACGGCTCAGGAAATCATGAATACGATGCCCGCCCCCGAGGAGGACGCTGACCCGTCTGATTTCGAGCAGTCTCCGGCTGCATTTCAGGAACAGCGAAAGGCCTATCCCTGGCAGGTTCCACCGGTCCGTCCGACGTCGCTATTCGCTCTGGATCAAGGAGTGGCCACTGAGCCGCCGGCGCTTCCGGGAGATGAAGCCGCGGCGCTTGCTGCCTCGTCAGGGGTAGAGGGATGAGTGCGAGGTGTGCCTGAAACAGTATCAATTCAGGACATCTGAACTCCCGTTCTGTACAATCTCCTGAAACAGGCGAGGCGACTCGTCGGTCGAACATACCATTTGCATCGCGTTGCGACCGTGGTAGGAATGACAATTCCCTTCTCTCGCGCCGTTTTTTTCTGCGATGAGCATCGGAATTGCCGGAGGTCCTGATGGCAACCACCCAGAGTACAAGCAAGAAACGAAAGGCAACCTCCTCCGGAGCGAACGGTTCGAAACCAGACCTTCCTGAAGTACCTGCGGAGAAGCTCCTTGAGTTCTACAGGCAGATGGTCTACGTTCGCCTGTTCGAGGAGGCCTGCCAACGTGGATTCCGCCAGGGCAGAATCGGCGGATACCTTCATGTATACATCGGGCAGGAGGCAGTCGCAGTCGGTCTTCTCGATGCGATCCAGGAACCCGACCGGGTGATTACAGCCTATCGAGATCACGCTCACGCCCTGCTACTCGGCAGCCCGCCAAATGCCGTGATGGCTGAACTCTATGGCAAGGGTACCGGCCTCGTGAAAGGCAAAGGTGGTTCGATGCATCTTTTCGATGTACCGAACAAGCTCATGGGCGGATACGGGATCGTGGGGGGGCATATTCCTCTTGGTGTCGGCATGGCCTACGCCATGGCGTACGAGAAAACTGGCGGACTGGTCCAGCTCTATTTCGGAGATGGAGCGATTCACAATGGCGCGTTTCACGAAGCAGCGAACCTCGCAGGCTTGTGGGGACAGTCCGGCCTGAGCCCGACCCTCTTCATTCTGGAGAACAATCAGTACGGCATGGGCACCAGCGTCGAGCGGGCCACCGCGAACACTGATCTGGGAAGCAAGTTCGACTCCTACGGTATCCAGCACGAGAAAGTAGATGGGATGGATGTGGTAGCCATGTACGAGGCTGCTCATCGCCTCAGCGAGCAGGTCCGGACGACTGGTGTCCCGTTCGCGATCGAGGCGATGACCTACCGCATTGCTCCTCATGGAGCTGCTGATTTTCTCGAGAAATACCGTTCCAAGGAAGAGGTCAAGGAAGCCCGCCAGCGTGATCCCATCGGCTTGCTGGAAGCGCGCATCATCGACTCGAAGTCAGGTGACGAATCGACACTCGAGGCGATTCGGGAAGAGCTTCGCCCGATAATCGAAGAGTCGGTGACATTTGCGGAAGAAAGCCCCGAACCAGTTCTGGAAGAGCTTTACACCGATGTTTATGCAGACTCCTGAACGGAGCAATTGTGCGTCTGCCGAGGGGCACAGCAGCAATGCACACAGGGAAGGTGACCTGAGCCAATGGCAACGATGACGTACCGCGAAGCGATCAGGTCGGCCATGGCTGATGAGATGGAGCGGGATGAACGAGTGGTGGTCCTGGGTGAGGACATCGGTCTCTATGGAGGCACACACCTGGTCACCGATGGTCTGCTCGATCGATTCGGACCAACGCGGGTGATCGATACTCCGATCGCAGAAGGGGGCTTCACTGGAGCCGCCATCGGCATGGCGATGATGGGGATGCGCCCCATCGTCGAGATGATGACCTGGAACTTCTCGTTCCAGGCAGCTGATCAGATCATTCAGAATGCTGCCAAGCTGCGGTATTTCTCTGGTGGGCAGGCTTCAGCACCACTGGTGATCCGGGGACCGAATGGCGGTGGTGTCCAGCTGTCGGCGCAGCATACGCACAGTCTCGAAGGCTTCTATGCCCACTTCCCTGGCCTGAAAGTTGTCGCACCGGTGACCCCACACGATGCCAAGGGCATGATGATCGAGGCGATCCGCGATCCGGACCCTGTGCTGATTCTCGAGGCCGGTGCGCTCTATGGGACCAAGGGAGACGTTCCTGACGAAGAGTTTGCTGTCGAGTTCGGCCAGGCACGAGTGGCTCGCGAGGGCAGTGATGTCACATTGATTGGCTACGGACGACAGGTGAACATGTTGCTCAAGGTGGCCGAAAAACTGCAGGACGACGAAAAACTCAGTGCTGAAGTGATCGATATTCGATCCATTCGCCCGTTCGATGAAGACACCCTCGTCGAGTCTGTCAAGAAGACGAATCGGGCCGTGGTGGTCGAGGAACAATGGCGATGGTTCAGCGTAGCCAGTGAAGTTGCTGCGCTGCTCCAGGAGCATGCATTCGACTATCTTGACGCTCCGGTGGAGCGTGTCAGCGGCGCTGAAGTGCCCGCTCCATACGCACGAAATCTCGAAGCTGCTGCATTTCCCAATGAGAACCAAATCATGGACGCGGTTCGCCGCGTTGCTTATCGGAGGGTCTGAGCGTGTCCGTTGTAATCATGCCAAAAATGGGAGACGGCATGGAGGAAGGAACGCTCCTCCGCTGGCTCAAGGACGTCGGCGAAGCGATTGAAGCGGGCGAGCCGCTGGCCGAGATCGAAACCGACAAAGTCGCGCTCGAGATCGAGGCTGCCGAAGCGGGTGTACTGACCCAGACGATGGTTACCGAGGGTGAAACCGTGCCGATTGGCACGCCCATCGCGACCATCGGTGAACCGGGTTCGGTACCAGAAAAGGTTGAAGCTCCTTCCAAAGCAGCCGCGAGCGCTGAAACGGAACCGGAGCAGGCGGCCGTCGCGACGGCTGAGCCAGAAGTCGAGAAAACGCCGCCAGACCGGCCCGAGCAACCTGCAAAGACCGCAGACAATGGCACCGGGGCAGAAGCGCCACCACCACGCGAAGCCGGGGAGCGGTTGCGCGCTTCCCCAATCGTGAAGCGACTCGCAGCCGAACACGGGATCGATCTGGCCGCAATTGGCGGTACCGGGCCGGGTGGCCGAATCGTGAAAGACGATCTGACGCCCTACCTCACCGGCGCCAAACCGTTGCCAGTGGCTCCTGAGGCTGCGCCTGCCCGGGATTCCAGGGCCGTTGCCGCGCCAGGCGGACCACGACCAGCGGGCCAGCCGAGGGACATGAGCCGAATCCGACGCACTACTGGCAAGCGCATGGCAGAGTCGAAAGACACGATCCCGCACTTCTATGTCACGGTAGAAGTCGAGATGGGCGCTGCAATGGAGTTCCGGGAGCAGGTGAACGATCAGCTGCCCGAAGGCCAGCCCAGGATTTCCGTCAATGACCTGATCGTGAAGGCCTCGGCGCTGGCGCTGCGAGAGTTTCCTAACCTGAACGTCAGTCTCGAAGGGGATACCCTTTACGATCATGCCAACATCGACATCAATGTTGCCGTCGCTATCGAGAATGGGCTGATAGCGCCCTTTGTGCCAGATGCCGATCGACAGACCGTGGGTGCGATCGCCTCGATGACCAAAGACCTCATCGGTCGTGCCAGAGAAGGCGGTCTGCTGCCAGAGGAGTATCAGGGCGGTACCTTTACGATCTCGAACCTGGGGATGATGGATGTGGTCGAGTTCATTGCGATCATCA
>JBGTJM010000067.1:0-2052 GCA_041745115.1 Thermomicrobiales bacterium | reverse complement strand
CCTGAGCGCGCCGACCGAGCCGGCGCGAAGCCCTATGCCGACCATGACACTTGCATCGAGCTCGACTTCTCCCAGCATATTCGGCAAACCGGAGTATCCGACGCTATGGTCGTCCGGATTGGCTTCCACAAGGGATAGCGCGGTAACAACTGCATCCAGTGATGTCCCGCCAGTCTGCAGGATTTCGTGTGCGGCAGTGATACCCACCGAGCCATTCGAGCTCGCCACTACCTTGTTCTTCATCGAGAGCCAATCCTATTCGGGTAAACGCCGAGCAGAGAAAAGCCTGGCGACTTCGTCGATTTCGAAACTGGGCAATTGCGTCGACATGCCCCCGCTCACCATGCTGAACCCTCGCTCTGGCACAGTCAGCTTGCCGATCAGAGGCGATATGAAGCCATTCGCAGCCGAGACATCTTGTATCGCTGCGACATGTTCGGGTGTGGCTGCTACGAGCAGGCTGCCGGATGCCAGCAATCCGAGTGGATCAAGGCCGAAGTGGTCGCTCACCCTTAAAGTCTCCTCCAGAACTGGAATGAGATCGCGGTTGACAACAGCGCCACATCCCGATGCCTCTGCGATTTCGCGGATCCCGGTGGCGAGGCCACCCTCGGTGGGATCGTGCAAAGCCGTTACCCCGCCAGCAGCGAGGATCGCGCTTGCATGGTGCGAAACAGAGATGCCTGGTTCGATCAGAAGGGCCGCGCAACGGTCCGTGAACGATTCCCCAAACGCAGCCACGAACTCTGAACGCAACTCGCGTGCCAGTAGTGCTGTGCCCTCTATCGCGATCGGTGCCGTGATCAGCAACCGGTCGCCAGGACTGGCGCGGCCGGGTCTCAACAGCGTCGACGGGGTCGCTTCGCCAAGAAGCATTCCCACCAGGATCGGGCGGTCGACTCCGGAAGTGATTTCGGTGTGACCGCCTACCAGTGAAATGCCGGCAACATCGCATGCCGAGGCAAGATCATCGAAAAGCCGCGCCACCTGGCCCACCGAAGTGTGTTGGTCGGGAAGCAGGGCTGTGACCATAAGCCATCTGGGAATAGCCCCTACGCATGCAAGGTCGTTCGCGTTGACTGTGACGAGGTATCGAGCAGACTCATCGGTTGCAAAAGTGATTGGATCAGACTTGGCGACGAGATACCGGTCACCAAAATCGATGACCGCTGCGTCCCGGCCGATTCCCGGACCGACCACGACACGGTCGTCGAGGTGGCCTTCACCGCCCAGCAGGACACCAAGCAGTTTCGATGGAATTTTGCCTGCGGGCAATATGGTGGTCGGATCACTAAACTGGTCGTGCATCGCGGTACAATTCTGGAGACTACTCAGGAGACATTTCCCAAGGATCGTCGAAATCTTCAGCTTCATGATACTGCGACGATGGGGACAATGTGGCCACCCGCTGTTGCGCGTCCTCCAGCAGCCTCTGACAGCGCTGACTCAGTTTTGCGCCCAGCTCGAACGCCTCTACGGACTCATCGAGCTTCAAACTCCCTCGATCAAGAAGCGCCACGATCGCTTCCAGAGACTCGAGCGACTCCTCAAACGAACCAGACTCTGCGACGACAGCCCAGTTCTCGAGATTGGTTTGGACGGTACCAGAATCGCTTGCTTGCTTATCCATCAACGCTGGGCCTCATTCGTTCGATTCACGACGCTCTCGACAGACCCGTCCTGGAACCGGGTAACCATTACTCGACCGATCAAAACATCCTGAACGGATGAGATAACGTTCCCGGTATCCTCGTGAGTCACCGACGCGTACCCACGAGCCAGGGTCGCGCTCGGGTCGAGCGCATTCAGCACGTCGGTCGCGCGGCGCACTTTTCCAGACCAGGCATCGAGACGCGCGGTAGTCGAAACGTCGACCCGTGGAACCAGATCCCGAACCACGTGCTGCCTGCGTGCCAGTGCGTCGCTCATGACGTCGTTCAAACGAGTGTCATGACTCGCAAGGCTATCAGACAGGGTCCGAATCAACCTTCCTGGGCCCACAAGGTCGATCCGATCTCTTATTCCGCTAAGATGCAGGAGCTGCTCCCGGAA
>JBGTJM010000066.1:0-14499 GCA_041745115.1 Thermomicrobiales bacterium | reverse complement strand
GAGAGCCGATAGGAGCGTCTCGTTCGCTGGACCTCGTATTGGCGGCAATGCCACTTCACGAGGATCTCGTTGCCAGAGGCATTGAAGGGCAGGTTCGCTTAACTCGCCTTTCCGATGAGATACTGGTGGCGATCCAGGGGTCGTGCACGGTTGACCTGGAGTGCCAGCGCTGCCTGGAGACGTTCACACAGCCCGTCAAACTGCGTTTCACGGAAGCGTTCCGCATCGCATTTGATGTACGGACCGGAGCTGACCTTGGTGGTGAGCTCGAAGAGGATCAGTTCGGGATTTCGGCTGCTCATGAACTGGACATTCGTGAGCCGCTCAGGCAGGAGATTTTGGCTGAGTTACCGATGAGACCGTCCTGCGGTGAGAAATGTCCGGGTCCTCCGTCCGTTGCGAGTGAGGACGATGAGGACGGAATTGACGACCGATTGGCGGGGCTCGCCGCCCTGCTCAATGATTGATCGAGAAGTAAGTCGTGGTATTAGCGACAGTGATTCGCAATAAGGGAGATGTTTGAGCCATGGGTGCATTGCCAAAACAACGTATTAGCCGCCATCGACGGGGAAATCGGAGACGTCATATCTTTTTGACAACCCCGGAGCTGGTGGAATGCCGGAACTGCCGGGAACTTAAGCGGTCTCACCACGTTTGCCCAAGTTGCGGCGTTTACCGTGGTCGCCAGGTTCTCGTTATCGAAGAGCGGCGCCGACTCGCGGAATAAGGGGCACTTCAGGCCGCGCGGTTCTCGGAACCAGCGCGGCCATTTTTGTGTTTCTCCGATCCATGTGTCGCGCTCCGGCCACCTCACCTTCATCGATTGCTGTTGCGGGGCATAATGAGTCATGCTGTTTGAACGGAGACCTGCACAGTGCATTACGCGGCAATAACAGGATGGGGAATGGCAGTCCCGGATCGGGTGCTTACGAACGCCGATCTCGAGCGCATGGTGGAAACGACAGACGAGTGGATATTCTCGAGAACTGGTATTCGAGAGCGCCGTGTTGTCGGACCCAATGATTCCACAACCTCACTTTCAGTAGCAGCAGCGCGTCAGGCGCTCGAACGAGCCAACCGAACTGCGGATGAACTGGATCTCATTATCGTAGCGACCTGCACACCGGACCAGTTCCTCGTGTCGCAGGCATGCCTCGTCCAGGGGGAGCTGGGTGGCAGGGCCGCGGCCTTCGACCTGGGCGCCGCCTGCGCTGGTTTTGTCTATGCACTTTCAACCGCATCCCAGTTCATTCAATCTGGAGTACATCGTCGAATATTGGTGATCGGCGCTGACACGCTGACCCGTTTTGTCGACTACAGTGACCGTTCGACATGCATTCTCTTTGGTGATGGTGCCGGGGCCTTTGTTCTCGAAGCCTCTGACCAGCCGCGCGGCGTCCTTTCGACAGTGCTGGGTGCCGATGGAGCGGGGTACACGCACCTCTACATCCCGGGATGGGGTGCATTTGTTCCCGAGTCTGCCGGAATCTTTCCCGAGTACCGGCCCTATCTGCAAATGAATGGACGCGAGGTTTTCAGGTTCGCCGTGACCGCCATGGGAGATGCCGCTGTAGAGGCCGTTGAGAAAGCAGGCCTCGGTTTCGATCAGATCGACATGCTCATTCCGCATCAGGCCAACTTGCGGATCATCGACGCAGCCGCCCGCAGGCTCAATTTGCCTATGGATAGGGTCTGGGTCAATCTCGACCGCTACGGCAATACGTCTGCTGCGTCGATTCCAATAGCGATGGTCGAAGCAGAGCAGGCTGGCAAGTTGAAGGACGGTGACAATCTTGTCCTGGTTGCCTTCGGTGGTGGGCTGGCATGGGCCGCCAGTGTTGTTCGATGGGGAGTTGCCGGAGTCGATGAGTCTGCGCAGTCATCGCGTTCGAGCACACCTTTGCGCGAGAGCGTTGCCCATTCCAGGTAATACGTGAAGGAGAGTTTCGTGTCCGACGCAAATCCAGTTGCTGTCATCACCGGTGGAACACGAGGCATTGGCCTCGCCGTTGCTACGAGGCTTGCGAGCGACGGATGGGACCTGTTGCTGAGCTACCGGGGAGATGACGAAATAGCCGAGCAAGCCCGCCAGGCTCTCGCACCACTCAATCGGAAAGTCCATGTGGTTTCATCTGACGTGTCCGATGCAGACAGTGCCGCCTCGCTGATCGAAACGACGATGCAGGAGTTCGGAAAAATCGATGCCTTGATCAACAACGCAGGCATCACCCGCGACACGCTGATGATGCGAATGTCAGAAGACGACTGGGATGCCGTCCTCACCACGAATCTCAAGGGAGCCTTTCTGTGTTCGAAGGCTGCCATCCGGCCAATGCTCCGGCAACGCTCGGGAAGAATTGTCAACATGACATCGGTCGTCGGGCTCATGGGAAATGCTGGTCAGGCAAACTACGCAGCTGCAAAAGCAGGTTTGATCGGCCTGACGAAATCAACCGCCAAAGAGGTTGGATCCCGCGGGATAACGGTCAATGCAATCGCTCCCGGGTTTATCGACACGCGTCTGACCGACGTCCTTCCTCAGGAGCTTAAGGACAATCTGCTTAAGAACATCCCGCTTGGAAGGCTCGGCGCACCCGAAGATGTATCTGGAGCTGTCGCATTTCTCCTTTCGCCCGATGCCTCTTACATTACCGGGCATGTCTTGACAATCGATGGTGGTCTTTTTATGGCCTGAGGGCCCTCAGGAGCTAGCAGGCTATTGCAGGTATGACAGGCATTCGCAAAGTACTGATTGCAAATCGTGGCGAGATCGCGCTGAGAATCCTGCGTGCTTGCAAAGATCTCGGTATCGATTCAGTAGTCGCATATAGCGAAACCGATCGCGACTCCCTTGCCGTCCGGCTGGCGAAGGAAGCCGTGTGTATCGGACCGGCAAATGTGGCGAAGTCATATACCAACGCACCCGCACTCATCAGCGCAGCATTGGTGACCGGATGCGATGCCTTGCATCCCGGCTATGGATTCTTGTCCGAGAACGCCTACCTCGCCGACATGTGCCACCAGGTTGGAATTACGTTTGTCGGGCCATCGTCCGAAGTCATTGCCAAGATGGGGGACAAGGCTGAGGCCCGCCAGATCATGCGCACGGCGGGTGTTCCTACCGTGCCCGGCTCCGATGGCATCGTCCGGGATGTCACCGAGGCAAAGTCCGCCATTCGAAAGATCGGCTATCCCGTGCTCATCAAAGCGGTTGCTGGCGGCGGCGGGCGCGGCATGCGCATCGCAGGCAACGACGCAGAGCTTGCGCGCTACCTGCCCCTTGCTCAATCCGAATCCGAAAGCGCTTTTGGCTCAGGTGACGTCTACCTCGAGCGATATGTCGATCGGCCTCGTCATGTCGAAGTGCAAATCCTTGCCGACACCCACGGGCAGGTGATGGCGATTGGCGAAAGAGACTGCTCGCTACAACGCCGGCATCAGAAGATAGTCGAGGAAGCCCCTGCTCCGAACCTCAACAAGAAGGTGAGGGACAATCTCTTCCGTGCTGCAGTCAAGGGCGCGAAAGCCGTTGGCTATCAGAACGCGGGAACGCTCGAGTTCCTCGTGGATAGCCAGGGTAGCTACTATTTCATGGAGATGAATACCAGAATTCAGGTTGAGCATCCAATTACGGAAGAGGTCAACGGGATCGACCTCGTTGCGTGGCAACTGCTGATTGCTGCCGGAGATCATCTGAAGTTGGAGCAGCGCTCCCTGGAGCCAAAAGGCCACGCCATCGAGTGCCGAATAAACGCAGAAGATCCGGCCGCGGACTTTCGGCCGGTAGCAGGTACGGTCGAATCCTACGTGGCTCCGGGAGGACCTGGAGTTCGGGTCGATTCCCATCTCTATTCGGGTTACCGGGTTCCGTCGGACTACGATTCGATGCTCGGCAAAATCATCGTTCGGGGCGCCAACCGTGATCAGGCGATCGCCAGGATGGATCGTGCGCTGTCGGAGCTCGTCGTTCAGGGTATCCCGACGTCGGCGGCATTTTTGCGTATGCTGGTTACCGACGAGCGATTTCGCCGTGGAGAAGTGCATACGTCCTTCGTTTCCGAGTTTCTGGCGAGAAACGCCGCGCTGGTTAGCACAGTCCTGGACAGCCCTTCAGGATTGTCCTGACAGCCGTCGACCAGTGTAAATCGAGAATGAGAGTTCAACTGAAGCGCATCGTTGAGCTCCAGTGCATGGTGCCTGCCGATTCGCTCTTCAACCGAGAAAGTGACCAGCGTCGTGACGGAAGAAAACGCAACGAATGGATGGCAAGCGCCGCAGGAGGACCGCAAACCCTCCAGGAAGGACCGCAAGCGACCAGCTCCGCACACCGAGCGCCGCAATGCCCGGATTCTGGCGATGAAAGTGCTATACGAATCCGACATGACCGATCACTACTGGCTGGACGTGCTTGAACGCACTCTTTCCGAAGACGAGGTCCCCGTTGCAACAGCCGACTACGCCAATCGCCTCGCCACCGGGGTAATGACCAACAAAGTCGACATCGACGCACACCTCCGTGAAGCAGCTCCCGCCTATCCCATCCCGCAGTTGTCACCTATCGACCGAAATGTCCTGCGTCTCGCGATCTACGAGCTCTCACTAGAACCTGACGTTCCTACTCGAGCGGTGATCAATGAAGCAGTGGAAATGGCCAAGCGTTTTGGTGGGGACAACTCCTCGCGTTTCGTCAATGGCGTCATCGGCACAATCGCGGAAAAGTTCAGATCCGACGCCGGCGAGGGCCGCCGCAAAGCGAAACCCGGATCGTGATTCGCCGCCACGAACGGCAGTTCGTTCGAAGTGGCTTTGTTTCACACGGTTTGGTCGTGTATCATGCGCCCCGAGCGTAACGGCAGACTCGAATGTTGCGTGGCTACCTGATCACCAGGTCTCGCACTGTGCGAGGAATCGCGCAATCGGCGTTACAGCTCGGTGAACTGCTGCCAGCTGAGCTCAGTTCGGACTCAATGGTTCAAAGTGGAGGTAGGAAAAAGTGGCTACAGCATTCGAAATGGTTCAGGGCATCGTCACCGAGCGTCTCGGCGTCGACGCAGATAAAGTCACGATGGAAGCTGAGTTTATTGGCGATCTGAACGCAGACTCTCTCGATCTGGTCGAAGTCATCATGGCTCTCGAGCAAGAGTTCGGTACAGAAATCAAGGATGAGGACGCTGAGCAGATCCGCACCGTCGGCGACGCAGTACGGTTCATCGAAGAGCGTCAGTAGCTCGATCAGGACAAATAGCTGAGCTCCTTTCTGACTCCGTCCAGCGGGTCTATTCTCGTGTCAGAAGTTGGGTTGGCTGTGAGCTTTTTCCTCGCACTCGACGTACGTTTCAAAGCAGGTATATTTCGCACTAGCTAAACGCTGACGCTTCACTGCAGGACACCCCAATGGCACGAGCGATCAAGGTTCCTAAAATCCGGTTGAATGTTCCAAAGCGCACTCGTTCCGATGAGGTTTACGAGGACATCTTCGAGGAGATGACTCTTGCTGAGCATCTCGACGAGCTGCGTTCCCGGCTTGTTAAGACGGTGGCTGGCATCGGCATCGCATTCATCGTTGGTTTGTTCCTTGTCAATCCATTGCTTAGCGTGGTTCGCGATACCGCGAATGTCCAGAAGTTCGACGTCATCGATGCCACGGAACCAATTACCGCCTATTTCAAGACCGCACTCTATATCGCTCTTGCCTTTGCGTTACCTCTCATCTTCTATCAGATGTTCTCGTTCATAGCCCCTGGACTGACCCGCAAAGAAAAGCGATACATCTACGGCTCGCTTCCGTTTGTTGTTGGGTTTTTCTTCCTGGGCGCATCGTTTGCGTTCTTTCTTGCGATACCCAGGGCGTTTCTGTTTCTCTCCAATTTCAATAGCGATCTCTTCGACTACTCGCCGACGTTTGGCAGTATCGCGGCATTCTATATTCAGGTTTCACTCGGTATGGGCATCGCGTTTCAGCTTCCAATCATGATGTTTCTGGTGGCCCGACTCAACATCGTCAGCCCTAAACGGATGTCGAACTCCCGGCGCTACGCTATGGTCTTGGTGCTCATTGCTGCGGCGATCATCACCCCAACGCCTGATCCATTCAACATGCTTTTCATCGCAGCACCCATCTATCTTCTCTACGAGCTCGGGCTAGTCATGGCGCGCGTCGGAGCTCGGCGAGGTGGCCGTGGCGAATCAGCGCAGGCAGCCGGATAGTCAGTTTCAACAGGTTATGGGATCAACCAGTAGGGTTCTTCGACGGCGGTACCCGCACGGTGCGCTCATTTCGGTAAGTGACCATGCCAGGCCCACCTCCCTTCAACTTGCGGACATCCCGCCGTTTGCAGATATCCACCGAGACGGCTGAATCGTTCCGCAAAGCACTGTGATACCCGGCAATCGAAGCCGCTTCATGCAGCGATGCTTCGACATCCTGTTCGCTGGTCGCCACCATTTTGACAATGACGTGAGCTCCCGCCGCCTGACGAGCATGCAGCCAGTAGTCTTCCGCACCAGCGATGTCGAACGTGATAGCATCGTTCTCCAACCCTGACCTGCCCACGTACAACATGTTTCCGAATCGATCCATCATCGGCTTAGGTTTGGCCCTTCTGGGAGGCTTCTTTTTCACGGGATGTTCCTCCGAATCACCGCGGCTGGAACGCTGATACGCATCCCACTCAGCTCGAACCGCCTCGATTTCGTCGAACGATGCCGCCAGCTCCACGTGCGTTGAGAGCTGTTCGAGATACTCAACCTGCTGCCTTGCACCACGAACCAGATGCTGCAGCTGATCGACACCCCTCCCCGCTTTTCGGTACTGCTCGAAATAGTGCTGGGCCATTTCGGTTGGCGCCATGTCTGTATCGAGCGGGATCACATCCCCATCCGCCTCGAACTCCGTCTGACCCCGCTCGAGCATCCAGAGATTGGCGTAGATCGCCTCTCCCCATCGTCGAAAACGGTCTCCATCCTGAACATCGGAGAACTCTGTCTCCAGATTGGCAAGACGAACGCGAGCCTTGCCCCTGGCATCGGCGACCTGCGCGGCCAATCGCTGTTTGCGAACCGAGTGTTTCGTTCCTGCAGATTCAGAGGCCCTGAACTGCTCGACCAGCGACGACATGGTTCGCCCACTCACCGCCATGCCGCTGGAATCGAGCGAATCGAGGGGAACGGCAGAGTACGCCGCCAACGACCCATCGTTGGCCAGATAGCCAGCTGGAAACCAGTTATCCCCCTCCAGAAGCGCCACCATTTCCCTGATCCGGTGCGCCAGAATCGGAGGCGCTTCATCAGCCACGTCGCGGCACTTCACATCAGTCGTTCCCGATAGATGGTAGACCGCATCCTTCGCCATCTGGGGACTGAGAGCCGCGATCCCACTGGTCAGACACATAGCTATCTTCATCGACGGTTCGGCAGTGGCGATCAGGTGACGGACATCGTCTTCCGTCACCAGCCGCGGATCGAGCCGGTCTCCGGCCGGCGGGAGTTGATAGGGCAGATGAGGAAGAATCGGCCTAACCCGGCTCATTTCGGGCGAAACACGTTTCAGAGAATCGAGTACTCGGCCCTCAGAGTCAACAAGCACCACATTGCTTCGCCGCCCCATCAATTCAATATGCAAAGACGTTTCGATGTAGGTGGCGACGTCGTCAATACTCTCGTCGTCCTCGACGCGATCTGCTCCTGAATCCTCGGATTCAGAACCTGATTCAGGTTTCGCAAAATGCAATGTGATGATTCGATCCAGGCCCGGCTGCTCGACTGCCACGAGCGATGCTCCGCGTACGTACTTGCGCAAAAGCAACGAGAATGGCGTCACGACCGATCCATCAATTCCGTACGCAGAATCGGCCACAAAACACGCCGGTTCGCGCCCGCCAATTGCCGCGACGACTGAATGCCTGGATCGCTGTGAATAGATTTCGAGCAGCACTGTCTGGTAGTCGACCTGGCCAGTCCGCTGAACACGGCCAGGTGCGACTCGCCTCGACAATTCATCAGCAATTGCGGCAGCGGTAAGAATGTCAAACATAGTTCGCTCAATCCGGCATAATGGTAGAACGTGTTGTCGGTTCATGATGATGGGTATACGGGTGACCAGCGAAATCAAAGATCAGGATGGCTTCCCTGCTCAAAGTGGCGATCATGTCATTGCAGAGTTGCGTTCCCGGCGGAAGCCGAGGATGTTCGTCATTTCCGGGCCTTCGGGCGTCGGCAAGGACGCCGTCATTAAGCTGATCCGGGAGGTCTTTCCAGATATCCATGTGGCAGTTACTGCCACCACGCGCGAGCGACGACCCGGCGAAGCCAACGGCGTCGACTACTTCTTTTTCGACTCCCATACGTTCGCCAATCATCTGGCTCTTGGAGAATTCCTGGAATCCGCAACCGTCTACGGTCAGTCCTACGGCGTGCCCAAACAATCGATACGCCACGCCCTCGAGCGGGGCCAGGACGTTATTGTCAAAGTCGATGTTCAAGGCGCTGCCACAATTCGTTCCCAGGTTCCTGACGCAGTCTTTATCTTTGTTTCCCCCGTCTCCAGCGCAGAGTTGCTCCAGCGGTTGCGCAATCGCAAAACAGACGACCCTGATAGCCTGATGCGTCGTTTCGCAGAAGCCGAACGAGAGTTACACCGCGCCGGTGAATTCGACTACGTCGTATTCAACGGCCACACCGATCACGGACAGCCTGACGTTGCAGTTGCCCAGATCCAGTCGATCATCGAAGCGGAACGTCATCGTCTGAATCAGAAGCCAGTCGAAATCTAAGCCAGTCAATCGGCGACTGCAGCGCTAGTAGTCGACTCCGGATCGTCATCGATCTCGAAAAGGGTCGAGCGATCCTCCACTCGATCGATAAAGAGGATGCCGTCCAGATGATCGATTTCGTGTTGGAGCACCCGCGCCAGCATTCCTTCGGCCTTTAGCCTCATGTGACGATTGTCCAAATCCATCGCCTTCACCGTAAGCGAAGTCATTCTCGGTACCATTCCCACCCAACTGGGAATGCTCAAACAGCCTTCCTGAGCAACATCTCTGCCGAAGCCCTTCACGATTTCGGGATTGATCATCGTCAGCGTGACTTCTCGATCATCCTCGTCGATATATCCGGCAGGGAGATGGACCACAATGATCCTGCGCATGATCCCCACCTGGGGTCCCGCAAGACCCACACCTGGAGCATCGAGCATCGTCTCGTGCATGTCTGACGCAATGCGTCGCAGGCTGTCATCGACCTGACGGATTTTCGTTGCTTTCTGGCGAAGGCGAGGATCGCCTTCGAGCACAATGTCCAGAACAGCCATTCCTGATCAAACCCCTGCATCTCACTGTCAACACGAACGCCACCGCACCCGATAAGTATCCCATCAGGCGCGAAGAGTCTCAAAGAGTCACCGTTTCTTCAGATCATTTGCGAAGGATCGACGTCGACCAGCCAGCCTGGCCGAGCCGGCAGGTCATCGAGAAGGCGATCGAATGAGTCAACTGGGGCGCGAAGCACGACTTGCCATTGATAGTCGCCGCGAATACGAGCAGCAAAGGCTGGAGCGGGACCTAACAGATCGGCTTCAACATTTCTGCTAGCAGCATGCTCTGCCAGTTCCAGGGCCAGCGCTTCAGCCTCCGTCCGGCATGCTTGCTCAGAAGCCGCCCGAAACAGAAACCGCACCAGCCTCGAGAACGGCGGATACCGGAACTGGCGCCGAAATGCAATCTCATCTGCATAAAAATCCTCGTAACTGTGCGCCGCGGCAGAAGTAATCGCATAGTGATCTGGCGTGTACGACTGGACCACAACAATTCCCTGTGCAGCTCGCCGACCAGCCCGGCCAGCAACTTGTGCCACCAGCTGAAACGTCCGCTCAGCGGAGCGATAGTCCGGCAAATGGAGAGCACCGTCGGCCTGCACAACACCGACTGTGGTCACGCTCGGGAAATCCAGTCCTTTCGCGACGACCTGGGTGCCTACCACGATATCCGCTTCACCGTGCTCCACTCGCTCGATTGCTTTTTCGAAACCCCCGAGCTCCTTGATGGAGTCACGGTCGATCCGAAGCGTCCGCGCGCCCGGTTCCAGCCGATTGAACTCCTGCTCGATACGCTGCGTGCCAGCGCCAAAGTAGTCGAGCGTTCCACCGCATGCGGTGCAGACATGCACAGGCGGCATCTGGTAGTTGCACCGGTGACAAACGAGCCGGTCTCGATCTCGGTGGAAGACCAGCGGGATATCGCAATGCGGGCAATCGACCGAGCGCCCACAGCTCCGGCAAAGTACGATTGTCGACATTCCTCGCCTGTTCAAAAGCACGATTGATTGCTCGCCACGTTCGAGCGACGTGTGCACTGCCTGCCGCAACGTTCGGGAAATCAGCGCGCTGCCCGTTTCCCTGGCTTCAGCTCGCATGTCGACGATCGTGACCTTTGGCAATGCGGAGCTGGATCGATCCAGCACCGTATCCACACCACCCGCATCGAAAAGGACGCGCTCCGGCAAATCAAGTCGGCCGATCTCTCCGCGAGTCGCCCGATAGGCCGTTTCGATCGCCGGGGTCGCACTGCCTAGAATCAATGGCAGACGCCGCTGTCGAGCGATGAATTCTGCCAGCCGCCTCGAGTGATATCGGGGCTCGCTGTCCTGTTTGTAGGCTGGGTCCTGCTCCTCGTCGATCACGATGCAGCCCAGATTGCGAGCAGGTGCAAAGAGAGCCGAGCGAGGTCCGATCACAATCGATCGCTCTCCCTGCGCAATTGCGGACCACGCGGCAAAGCGCTCCGAATTTGATTGAGCGGAGTGCAGAATCGCAACTTGCCCTGGAAAACGCTCCTCGAACCTGCGAACGATCTGGGTTGCCAGCGCGATCTCCGGCAGCAACACGATCGCGCTCTTACCGGACCGGAGACACCAGCCCGCCGCCCGTAGATACATTTCGGTTTTTCCGCTGCCCGTAACTCCGTAGAGCAGTATCGGCTGGTCGGTACCCTCCTCCAACGCATGCTCGATGAACCGCCATGCAGCAGCCTGAGCACTCGTCAACACGGGAGGCGGCGCAGCGTCGGCTGGTGTGGGATGCTCACCTGCCTCGCGTTCCGTGACCTCGATGAGTCCCTTCGCCTCCAGAGCTGACACAGTTGCCGCAGTAATCCCATCCTGTTGCGTCAGCTCGCGGACAGCAGTAACGTCTCCCTCGGTTCCGAGAAACTTGCGTCTCTGCTCCAGCCACTCCAGCGCCTGCCGCTGCCTCGGGGATCGAGCAACCGCTTCGAGGTCAAACGTCACAAGCTGGACATAGCGCTCCGTCCGCTTACCCGGTTGCCTGTCCTCCACTTCAAGCGTCCGCTCCACGATGCCAGCCTCTTCCAGTGCGCGAAGCGATGCAACCGGGTTGGACTTCATCGCTCGGGAAATCTGCTGCCTCGAAAGCGCCCCGCGGTCACGTAGCAGCTCGAAGACACGATGCTGTCCAGAGGTCAGCTCCTCAGGAGCTGGCGAGTCGGGATCGACCAACTCGTAGATTTCGGTCGATGCATGCTCCACACCCGGAGGAAAGAATGGCGACGCTGCCGCAAACAACGTGCTGACGGTCTCCCTGGCGATCCATCGCGCGATATCGATCTCATCATCGTTCAGTCGATAAGCAGGTCGCACCAGCGACCTGAGAGGCTTCAATGGCACTGTTGGGGGATCACGATGCAATCGCTCCACCATGCCAACACCCACGTTCCGGCGCAGCGGGACCCACACCAGCTGCCCCACACCCAGTCGTGACTCGATCTGCGGTGGCACCAGATAGGTGTAGACCGACTTGCCATGCGCGTAACTACCGGCATCGATCGCCACGTCGGCACAGAGCAAACCGTCGGTTTGTTCGTCGATCTCGGCTGACACTTTATCCATTCCCTGAGCCTGCTGCGTACTCCGAATAAAATACCGCTCCTGGATTCTGCGATCAGATGGCCGAATCAGTGGACTCCATGAAGGCAACAAGCGCGTCTCTGTAGGCGAACAGCGATGGTCCCCCGCCAGTATGAACAAAGACGACCGCTTCTTCCGGCGAGAGCGTACCCACGCGAATATGGTCGATCAATCCTGCCATCGCTTTGCTGCTGTACACGGGATCGAGCAGGATTCCCTCGAGCCGCGCAACAAGCCGAATCGCCTCCAGACCCGCTCGGGTCGGTATTCCGTATCCGTCGCCCACATAGTTGTCATCAACCGAGAACGAGTCGAGAGTAAGGTCAGCCTCAATGCCCATCAACATCAAGGCACCGTTGCCGATTGGCATCGCGTCCTCCTTCAGGGTCAGAGAGGTTTTTTCCACCGCTATAGCTTGAACAAGCCCCTCAGTGCCAGAGATGCAAGCCCCAGCGACGAGTCCGGCGAGCGTTCCCTGAGAGCTCGTAGGGCAATAGATCCTGGAAGGCTGAATAGATCGCTCGCTGAACTGCCTTCTGAGTTCCCGGAACGCTCCCACGTAGCCCAGCGCTCCAACCGGTGTGCTACCGCCGGTCCGGATGACGTAAGGAATCTCGCCCGCGGCAATCAGCTCGTTGCCGATCGCCTCCATCCGGCGTAGGCGCTCCTCGCCACTTCCGACGATCTCGATCTGGGCTCCAAACAGATGATCGAGGAGCAGATTGCCGGTTTTCTCCAGTCCCCGGCTACCATCCAGAATCAATCGGCACGTCAGTCCAGACTTCGCTGCAGCAGCCGCAGTAAGCCTGGCGTGATTCGATTGCGTGCCTCCTTCGGTCACCACGATCGTGGCATGTTTGCTCAGCGCGTCGCCGACCAGGAACTCCAATTTGCGGGCTTTGTTTCCCCCAAACGCCAGGCCAGTAAGGTCATCCCGCTTGATCCAGATCTGAGGCGATCCAGCTCCAAGTTCTTGCTCCAGATTCACGAGTCGTTCGAGCGGAGTCGGCAACTGGCACAGTGAGAACCGGGGAAACAGGTCGAGTGATTCGAATGACAATGATGAGTCCTTTCAACTGAACGCCAACTCCCGTAGCCCCTGTGAGGATATCCGACGCAAGAATGCCAGAGGATCGGCCGAACTGGCTCTATACTGACGGCGTAGACGAGTTTTGCTGAACAGGAGCGTCAGAATGTCAACAGTGGCGGTCGGCCAAAATCTGCTTTCAGAATACGCTGAGCGATTCTCCGCGTCAGAGCAGCGATTCAGCCGGGCGCAGCGCGCCATCGCCGGCGGTATTGCGCACGACGGTCGATATCTCAAACCCTTTCCTGTCTATGTCGACCATGCGGCCGGAGCCTATAAGTGGACTGTCGACGGCGAGCGGCTGATCGACTACGCGATCGGCCATGGCTCCCTCATTCTTGGGCACAACGATCCCGAAGTGACCGCGGCCATGCATCGGCAGCTCGATCGAGGCACCCATTTCAGCGCCGGCCACGACGCCGAGATTCAGTGGGCAGAGCAAGTCCAGAAGCTCATCCCCAGCGCCGACCTTGTCCGCTTCACCTCCTCCGGCACCGAAGCAAACCTGCTGGCCATGCGCATTGCCCGCGCATTTACCGGCAAACCAGCGATGATCAAGTTCGATGGACATTTTCACGGCTGGAGCGACTACCTGATCAAGGGCGAGAAACCACCGGTCGAAGCGCCTTCGATGCCCGGAGTACCCGACGAGGTGATGCGAACGGTCACGGCCTTGCCTCCCGACGATCTGGGCGCCGTCGAAGAGCGACTGGCTCAGGGAGATGTGGCGGCGATTTTTGTCGAGCCCAGCGGAGCTTCATGGGGCATGATCCCCCTTCCCGATGGCATGCTCTCGTGGTTGCGAACGATGGCAGACAAATACAGCGTGCTTCTTGTCTTCGACGAGGTTATCACTGGATTCCGGTGGGCGCCTGGTGGCGCTCAACAGCGAATGGGCATAACTCCGGATATGACAACACTCGCCAAGATCCTGGCCGGCGGCATGCCTGGTGGAGCAGTGACAGGGCGAGCCGACGTCATGGAACACTTGCTATTTAAGGACGAGCCCGGCTGGAACGCTGACAAGAAGGTAATCCATCCAGGCACTTACAACGCCAACCCACTTGCTGCGACCGCCGGATACGCCTGCCTGCAACGATGTGAGGATCCTGCGATTCAGGCCCACTGTGACAAGCTCGCCGCTGACTTGCGATCCGGACTCAACTCGCTCTTCGAACGGATGGGTGTCGAAGGCTGCGCCTGGGGCGAAAGCTCGGCGTTTCACGTGATCCTCGGTGTCCAGTGCACCAACCGAACCAGCGGTGATCTGCGCCAGCCTGAAGGGATCGATCCTGAAACGCTGAAAGCCAGTGGCAAGGCGGGCCTTGCAACTCCAATGACCATTGCGCTGGCGCTCGAAGGTGTCGACTTTTTTAACGCTGGCGGCATGCTCAGCGTCACTCACACAGCCGACGATGTGGAGTTCACCATCGGTGCCATGGAGCGATCGATCGGCCGGCTCCGAGACTCGGGCTACCTCGACTGAGGAGTCTCGC
>JBGTJM010000065.1:0-2356 GCA_041745115.1 Thermomicrobiales bacterium | reverse complement strand
CCAGATGCGCGACCTGGGACTAACGTACGTTCGAATTGGCGAGTTTGCCTGGAGTCGCATCGAGCCATCCGAAGGAGTGTTTCAGTGGGACTGGCTCGACGAAGCGATCGACATCCTCGCGGCAGAACAGCTGAGGATTGTCCTGTGCACCCCGACGGCCACGCCTCCTGCCTGGCTGATTCGAGCCCATCCGGAAATCTTGCCAGTTGATGATCAGGGGCGGGTAAGGGAATTTGGGTCCCGCAAGCACTACGATCATTCAAGCCCCCTGTATCGCGAGCATAGTCGGCGGATAACTCGCGCCGTAGCGGAACGCTATGGTGACCATCCCGCAGTTGACGGTTGGCAGACCGACAATGAATTCGGTTGCCACAACACAACTCGCTCTTACGGTTCTGCCAGTCAGGTTGCGTTCCGGTCATGGCTCAGAAGTCGATACCACTCGATCGATGCCTTGAATCATGCGTGGGGCGCAGTGTTCTGGAGCCAGGAATACTCAGGCTGGGAA
This sequence comes from Thermomicrobiales bacterium, assembly GCA_041745115.1. Lineage (GTDB taxonomy): Bacteria > Chloroflexota > Chloroflexia > Thermomicrobiales > UBA6265 > JAHBVL01. The sequence continues at coordinate 1,848 of JBGTJM010000065.1, read as the reverse complement.
GAGATACTGCCACCCAGTGGCACCGTCACCGAGCCAAATCCCTCACACGTCCTCGACTTCTACCGCTTTGCCAGCGATGCAGTAGTCGAGTTCCAGGAGGAGCAGGTCGCCATTCTGCGGGAGCTATCCCCCGGCCGCTGGATCACGCACAACTTCATGATCTTCTTTTCTGACTTCGATCACTACAAGGCCGCCGATTGCCTCGACTTCGTGTCCTGGGACTCCTACCCCCTCGGGATGGTAGAGCGCTCTGACCTTTCTGAGACCGATAAAATCAGATGGGCCAGAACGGGCAATCCCGATCTGATCAGCCTGAATCACGACCTTTACAGGGGTCTGAAGCCTGATCGAAGTTTCTGGGTGATGGAGCAGGGCGTTGGCCAGGTCAACTGGGCAGAATCGAACTGTCTTCCAGCGGATGGGGCCGCGAGTCTCTGGACGGCTCAGGCATGGGCTCACGGTGCTGCGGCAGTTTCCGTTTTTCGCTGGAGAGCGGCCACCGTTGCTCAGGAAATCATGCACTCGGCTCTGCTTCGGCACGACGAAACCCTTGATCGGGGCGCTGCCGAGCTTGCGACACTCGAAATTGCTGGCCGGGCCAATAGTGTGCCATCGAACCACGTGGTGCTCCTGCACGATTACGAGTCTCTCTGGACTACCGACGAGCAGCCTCACTCGAAAAATGCCACGTACTGGAACCAGTTCATGCTGTTCTACAACGCTCTCCGCTCCATGGGTGTCGATGTAGATATCCGGCACCCGGACAGCGATCTCGCTGCCTACGCCTTGATCGTTGCACCCTGCCTCCAGATCGTGGACGGAGCCCGGTCGAATCATCTTGCGTCCTACGCAGACTCGGCGCGGCTGGTGTTCGGCCCTCGCGCAGCGTTTCGCACCATTTCCGGCCGTGTGCACGAAGATGGGCAGCCTGGCCCACTCCGTTCCCTGCTAGGATGCTCGATGCAAAACTTCGACGGCATGAGACCAGGAATGACCGAAAGAGTCGGCGCCCACGTCGTGCATACGTGGGCGGAAAACTACGCCTTGCACTCGGCTGATTCGGTCCATAGCTACGATACGGGACCACTTTCCGGGACACCAGCGGTCGCCAGACTGGGCAATGTCACGACGATCGGCGCGTGGAGCGAGTCACTTGTGGCTGAGATACTCGCAACTGAGCTCGCTGCTATCGGATTGCCAGACATGAAGCTGTCAGAAGGCATTCGCGTTGCGCATTGCGGACCGAATGAAATCTGGATGAACTTCAACCAGGATGCGGCTACGCTTCCCGACGGGACCACGATGAGCCCGGTATCATTTCGAATCGGAGCCCCAGCAACTCGTTAGCTCAAATGGACGGCAAGCCAGAATACCCATGACGAAACCCAGAATCACCTTCATCGGAGCGGGAAGCACAGTCTTTGCGCGGGCACTCTTGCGCGATCTCTTCACCTTTCCCGAGTTGCACCAGTGCTCCATTTCGTTAATGGACATCGACGAAACCCGCTTGAATGACTCAGCCGCCGTAGCAAGGGCAGAAGTATCCAGGGCAGGAGCGAGTGCCTCGGTCACCGCAACGACCGATCGCCAAAGGGCACTCGAAGGCTCTGACTACGTCATCAACATGATCCAGGTGGGAGGATATGAACCTGCCACAGTGACCGACTTCGAGATTCCTGACAAGTATGGGCTTCGGCAAACGATTGGGGACACGCTCGGTATCGGCGGCATCATGCGCGGACTCCGCACACTTCCGGTTCTCGTCGATATTTCCCGCGATATGGAGCGTCTATGTCCGGACGCACTGCTGATGAACTACACCAATCCGATGGCCACCCTGATGTGGGG
>JBGTJM010000064.1:0-6566 GCA_041745115.1 Thermomicrobiales bacterium | reverse complement strand
CCTGAAGCGCGCCTCGACCAAGACGTAGCGTTTGCACAGAGTGCTCAAAATACTGCAAGCGCAGAAAGTGTTTTGTCAGACTGCGTTTGGCAGTGATCGACATCGAACGGCAGTGAAGTCGAATCCAACAGGTTTGGTCCCGGTGGTGTCTTCTTCGTCGTCGACGCAGCAAGCCGGAGCCTTCTACGCTGCGGTGGGGCCTGCGGTCTTCACGTCATCAGAAACCTCAGGAGCGAACTGCGCAAAATTGTCCACGAACATCGTGGCGAGTTCACGAGCCTTTGCGTCGTAAGCGCTGGTATCGCTCCATGTTTCCCGCGGATCGAGAACCTCGTCCGGCACGTCCGGGCAATTGACCGGCACTTCGAATCCGAAGACCGGCTCCCGCCTGGTCGGAACATCGTTGAGAACGCCGCTTAGCGCAGCATTGATCATTGCCCTGGTATAGGCGATCTTCATTCGGGTTCCTGTTCCATACGGTCCGCCAGTCCATCCGGTGTTCACCAGCCACACGCTGGACCCATGCTTGCGAATGCGCTCGCCGAGTAGCCGGGCGTAGACGATCGGTGAGAGCGCCATGAACGGGGCTCCGAAGCAGGTGCTAAAGGTCGCCACGGGTTCGGTTACGCCTCGTTCAGTACCAGCGACTTTGGCGGTATACCCTGAAAGAAAATGGTACATGGCCTGCTCAGTCGTCAGTTTGGCAATCGGAGGCATGATTCCAAAGGCGTCAGCAGTCAACATAATAACCGTGCTGGGGTGGGACCCAATTCCGTCGAGAGATGCGTTGGGAATGTGGGTAATGGGATACGCAGCGCGGGTGTTCTCTGTCAACGACGCATCATCCAGGTCGAGTCGACCAGTGCGGACGTCGATCGCAACGTTTTCGAGAATCGTGCCAAACATCCTCGTGGTTTCGTAAATCTCCGGCTCCGCTGTAGGATCGAGATTGATCACCTTGGCGTAACAGCCTCCCTCGAAATTGAACACGCCGTTGTCACTCCAGCCATGTTCGTCGTCGCCGATGAGCGTTCGCTGAGGGTCCGCCGAAAGCGTTGTCTTACCTGTCCCCGACAGTCCGAAGAAGATCGCGACATCGCTGTCACTCCCCATATTCGCCGAGCAATGCATCGACATCACGTTTTGCAGGGGCATCAGATAATTCATGATCGTGAAAATGGACTTCTTGATTTCTCCAGCGTATTCCGTGCCTCCGATGAGCACCGTTCGCTCCGCGAAGTTGATCACGACAAAAACATCGGAGCGGGTGCCGTCGATTTCGGGAACAGCGTGGAATCCAGGAGCCTGGATGACGGTGAACTGGGGCGGCTGGTCCATCTTGTCTTCTGCAGTCGGCCGGATGAACATGTTGTGAGCGAACAGGCTGTGCCAGGCACCCTCTGTGATGATGCGGATCGGCATCCGGTACCGGGTGTCCGCTCCGACGTAACAATCCTGGACAAAGAGGTCGTGACCCTGTAGGTACGCAAGCATCCTCGACCGCAGAGATTCCCAGTGCTTCTGCGAAATCGGCCGATTGGACTCGCCCCACCAGATTCGTTCTTCACTGGAAGGTTCCTGCACGAAGAATCGATCTTGCGGCGAGCGCCCCGTATGATGACCCGTGCGCACGACGAGCGGACCCTTATGTGCCAGTCGTGACTCCCGGCGCATAATCGACTCTTCATACAGACGTGGCGTCGTCAAATTGCGATAGACGTCCCCAACGTTGACGATCCCGTGTTCCTCGAGGATCGCTGTGCCATTTGTGTGAGTCGTGCTTCTCGGGTGCATGTACGTTGAAGTCCTTTCTTGATTGATCGTTATCCCGCGTCGAAGCGGGCATCCCGCATACCATTACCTAACCACATTCGAGGCTAGCTGTCACGATTGCGCTCGTTCGTCAGATCGCATGCAAAAATGGTGCCGACCTTTCATATCAGCGCAGAAATGAGGCGATTGACGGCGACTTTGCCTCTGGGATCAGCTAGCCTGCCCTGCACTCAGGAGGAGCGTTGCATACGCGGCCAGCCAGTGTTCCACCATGTAGTCGCTACCAGTAACGTGTGGCAGGGACGTCCATGCGTGACGTTCAGCCGCGGCCATCATCACTCCTGATCGCGGGTCTGAATCCGGCAATGTTCCCGAGAGTCTGACCAAAGCCCAGGCTCTGCTCAGGTTGAGCCCATGGAGATGAGCAATCTGCCCATCGGTCGGGTCGGACACTTCAGCCGGGGTAAGTAGAGCAGCTGGTTCTGATTCGGCAAGACTCGGCAGGAAGATCTCGAACCAAGGCAAGAACTCCTGGCCCGGCAGCACCCGGCTCATGAGCTCTGCCTCGCAGAGACAGGGTGATAGAAAGTCTGCTGAAGAGGGCTCGAAGCTGCCTGGATAGTCCCGGTCGTTCTGATAAAGCCGGATCGCGGTCGACACTACTGCGTCTCGCCAACCTTCCGCAGCAGCGCCTTTTCGGCTTTCTGCGAAAACCAGCAAATTGGAAAGACTGAACGCTGTATTCGGGTGGTTGCCGACCCGGTTGGGGTAGGTCAGTTTTGGAAGCCAGCTGACCATAGCGTTCGCCAGATACTCGGCAAGCGGTTCGACAGCTCGTGACCACTCCTGTCCTTGCGAATCGTCCCATTCTGATAGTTCGGCAGCGAGTCGCAGAAGCCAGCCCCATCCGTATGGACGCTCAAGTGACTTGTGATTGGGATCGCGGAAGAAGCTCAACTCTGCCTCGAGATTTTCTTTGGTGAGCAGCGCTCCCAGAATACGACGAGCATCGTCCATGGGCAGAGCGTCTGGGAACAAGCGCATCAGGCGAACAGCAACCCAGTGCATTTCGACGCAGGAGTGCCAGTCAAAGCTTCCATAGAAAGCTGGGTGGAATATTCGATGCAGCTTGTAGGAATCGGGTTCAGAAGCGATGAAGTAGGGGAAATGGGGGTATTCCCTGGTAGCGCTTTTGAGCGCGACGCTCACGTAGTCATCTGCCCGCTCTCTCAAAAGATCTGTCCGTTGTTCGACGTCGAACATCACGCTGCATCCCTTCTTGCTGGATCCCGCTTGCCTTTGGCGGCGTGGTCGTGGTGAAGTGCCCCGCCGGAAAACACCAGAGGGGATTCTTGTCACTCGATTGCGCCTACTGATCGGGGCGATACGGTGTGCCGCAGTGTGGACAGAATCGAACCGGCTGAGTCTGATTGGAACCAGGATGCACGTAAAGCGTTCGAAATGTGCCTGCGCAAAAGCCACAGGTCGCGATACCGCCAATCAGCGGAGTCTGCGCTGTCTCGGCGGGTTGTGCCAAATGCTCCTGGAGGATAGTCGGGGCGACCGGATCGGAATCCAGAACCACACCGCAATACGGGCATGACGGCGACCGATCCCCCGACCATGACCGCTGCATCAGGTGGCGTTCCCGAACGTCGCTGTTGCAGTTCGTGCAATGGAGCACAGAGTCGGCGTCTTCCAATTCCAATGGTATCCGATGCATGTTTTGATTCATCCTGGGCAACTGACATTGCACAACATGCGGCGTTGATCGCCAGAAGCGTGCTCAAAAAAAACATCGAGGCAACGTGCCACTGGTTGAACAATACGGCGAAGTAAAGACGGCCTGCAAAATGCAGCTGAACCGGAGACGGGAATATTCCCAGAATTGCATGAATATCCTGGCACGGATTGTGCGGGTGAAGCGATCAACAGAAGGAGTGAAAAGATGACGAAGCATCAGCAAAATCAGCAGGGAACATCCATGGCATCCGCGGAGAAGGGCTCCGAAGTCATGATGCACATCAGGAATGGGATGCGCGTCTTCGACGTAGATGGTGAGGAACTGGGCAAGGTCGAATACGTGCGGATGGGTGATCCCGGCGCAATCAGCACCGTCTCCTCTCAGCCTGAGCAGGGCGGCTTGATCCAGGGAATCGCCGGAGCGCTTGGCGCTGAGAGTGAACCGAAAGTGCCGCAGCCGCTTCGCGATCAACTGGAGCGGGTCGGTCATATCAAAATCGACGGCAAAGGCTGGATTGATACCGATCGCTATGTACGCTCGGATCAAATTGCCGCTGTCGAGGAAGACGCTGTGAGACTGGGAGTGGGCAAAGAGGCGCTCATCACCGACTAGATGTTGCGGACCACTGCTTAGCAGTGTGGGCTGCACTCTTGCCTAATGAAAATTATCCCGGATGTCAGTGCTACTGGCCTCCAACTTGAGGCGAACCCCGGACAACGCCGTCCGGGGTTTGCCTATTCTCGAAATCTGGTCCTCTGTGCGCCGTCGGTTCGCTAGCTCAGATCACCCCACCGCATCGTTGCCAGATTCAGACGACTAGCTACATCAGGCTCCACTGGGACTGATGTTGTTGTTTTCGCTGAACAGGTTCTCTGGGTCGTATCGATTCTTGATCTCGACTAGCCTGCTCCAGTTCTGCCCATACGCCGCCGCAATAGTCGCGCTTCGATCGGTAGTGTCCGAGCTGTCGAAGTTCAGAAACGCACGATTCAGTGAGTACGGCTGCATGTCCCGGTGTAGCTTCCGGGTCCATGCGATTCCGGCCTCGTCGTCGCTAGGCTCGTCCCACGCACCAATTCCGACAATCTGATACTCCGCTTCGCGACTTGCGAACGCGGTCGCCTCATTCGGTACTAGATTCATCGGCCCGCGATACCATTCGATAACCGCTATCGTCAATGGCAGCTCGACATCCGCCGCGTTTCGCACGATTGCGTCGAGTAGATTGCCGCTCAACCGCTTCACCATCGTGCTCTTCCAGTAATAGCGTCGGCCGTGTGGGAACTCAGCATCGAACGCTTTCTGCCATTCCCCGTAGGGCATCGGTCCAACCATCTCCACTAGCGGAGTCTTGAAGTCACGCAACGGCTGAATCACTCGCTGGCCTTCATCGATGTCACCCGGCCAGAAGACGGCCACCGCGACCACGCGCATTCCTGACTCTGGATCTGTGGAGATCCGCGCATAGCAGCCCAGCTCCTCTGGTGCATCTTCTGTGAATTGTCGGTAGTACTCGAAGACCTCTCTCGCCTCCGAAACCGGATAGGCGAAGAATCCCGCCAATACCTCGCCGACGGGATGCAACGTGAACTCGAACTCGGTGACGATCCCGAAGTTTCCTCCACCGCCACGAATGGCCCAGAAGAGATCAGGATGGGAGGTTTCGCTGGCCGTGACAACAGCGCCATCGGCCGTCACAACCCGGGCGGAGAGCAGGTTGTCGATGCTCATGCCATGCCGACCCATCAGCCAGCCGATGCCACCGCCAAGGGTAAGTCCTCCTACTCCAGTCGAAGAGATCACGCCACCAGTGGTGGCCAGTCCATGAGTGGCAGTTGCTTCATCAACATCGGCCCAGAGCGCTCCTCCCTGAACTCGGGCAGTGCGGCGTTCAGGATCGACCTGGACGTCTCGTAGAGAACTCAGGTCGATCGTGATGCCTCCCTCGCTGACCGCGTGGCCCGCCACGTTGTGTCCCCCGCCTTTCACAGACAGGGTCAGCCCTTGCTGAGCAGCGAATCGCACAACAGTCTGCACATCAGCCTCATCTGCCGCTACGACAATGGCAGAAGGCCGCTTGTCGATCATGCCGTTCCAGATTGCGCGGGCAGCGTCGTACCGGCTGTCATCCGGCAGGATCACCTCGCCCCGCACCTGAACCTTCAGCAGCTCAGCAACACCTGAATCGAGCCGTGTGTCGGCATCACTCTTATAAACCACACTAACCATTATGAGATACTCCTCTGTCCAAATTCCTTCTCAAAATGCGCTAAGCGTTGCCGCTCAATCTCCCACACTGAGTGAAAGCTCACTCAAGTTCTCGTGCCAATACTGGTCAACGAATATGAAGTGCGGCGGACTGGAGCGGTTCGGCATAACGGATTTGGGGCGCTTTCCTGGCGCCGCTATCAACATAGTGGAGTGGAAAGTCAGATTCGTCTGGAGATGTGCGTATTGGATCTCGCGCTGACATACGTATTCGCGTATGCATAGGTGGAGTGCAATTGCGGCAACGCAAAACCCGGGCATTGCTGCCCGGGCCTTGACTGGATCGCTTGCGATGTGGCGTCGGACTAGTAGTCCATGCCGCCCATGCCACCAGGTGGCATCGCAGGCGCGGCCTTCTCCGGCTTGTCGGTCACCAGCGCCTCAGTGGTCAGGATCATGCTGCCAATACTGGCTGCATTCTCCACCGCCGAGCGGGTCACCTTCGCCGGGTCGATCACACCGGCCTTGATCAGATCGGTGTAGGTCTCACTGATCACATCGAAGCCGATGCTGATCGAGTTGCCATCCTTCTGGGCCCGCCGCACACTCTCGACCACCACCGCGCCGTCATATCCGGCGTTCTCGGCAATGCCGCGCATCGGCTCCTCCAGAGCTCGTCGCAGGATGTTCACGCCGGTCCTGATATCACCCTCAGCTTCGACTCCGTCGAGTGCCGAGATCGCATTGATCAGGGCCACGCCGCCACCCGGCACGATCCCTTCCTCCACCGCTGCCCGGGTCGCGCTCAGCGCATCCTCGACCCGGTGCTTCTTCTCCTTCA
>JBGTJM010000063.1:0-2228 GCA_041745115.1 Thermomicrobiales bacterium | reverse complement strand
AACTGGGCTGGTTTCGCACGAGTCGTTCGAGGCGAGGTGATGTCCATTCGGGAGCGTGAGTTCGTGCAAGCCGCGATGGCCGTCGGCGTCAGTGACCAGCGCATCCTGTTTCGTCACATCCTGCCGAACACATTTGCGCCGGTGATGGTAATGGCAACCTACTACGTCGCTGCAGCGATCATCGTTGAGGCGGGACTCTCGTTCATCGGGCTGGGTGCGCAACCGCCTATGCCGAGTTTGGGGGTGATGATCGCCGATGGGCGGAACTACATCTTGCTCGATCACTGGCTTTCAACCCTGCCTGGGTTGGCCATCGTGGTGATTGTGATGGCGCTCAATCTGCTGGGTGACGGTTTGCGGGATGTCCTGGATCCTCGGCTGAGAAAAGGTTGAGCGTGCCGATGGACCTGGAGGAGACCAGCAGCCTCGAGCCCAAACTCCCCACCCTGATCGAGTTCCAGCTCGAACCAGGCCAGAAGGTGATTCGAGGGTCGATCTGGGATGCTGGGCCCACGCCGGTGGTGCTGGTTCATGAAGTTGGCGAAAGCTTCGACATCGATAGCTGGCTCGAACTCCCAGACGTTCTTCACCGGAACGGATACACGGTTTGTGCGATTGACTTGCCGGGACATGGCTTGTCGGATGGAATGTTCTCAATCGACCTTGGCCGAATGGCGGTGGCGCATATCTTCGAAGCAATACGCTCTCGGACGGGCCATTCCGCTGCTATTGTCGTTGCTGGAAATGCCCTGGAACTTGTGCCGGACGATGCGTCAGCGAGCGTCCAGCCGAGAGCAGTTATTGCCTTTTCGCCTCCGGTCGTCCTGGCGGGACATCCGACGGTGCCCAAACTCGCATTTGTCGGTGCCACCGACAGTCTGGCCCGGGACCGAGCCGACCAGTTCCTGCGACGTAGTCAAGGCTGGACGCTGGTGAGTTCCTTTGGAACCAGTGAACAGGGACATGATCTATTGCAGAGTCCTCACGCAGAGAACATCCTCGGACAGGTTCTGGCATTTCTGGCGAGCTATCGCGCGCAGGAGCGCCCTCCATACAGGCAGGGCGAGCGAACTTGATCACTTGATCTGGCCCTCCGTCAAATCGGAGGGATTGAGTCGATCGTCAGTTTGTCAATAATGAACATCGGATTGGTCCGGATCGGCCTCAGATTTGTGCAAGTTCGCCCGTTTTCGCTTTGATTCGGTGCTTTCTGTCCGACCCTATGGAAGTCGTTTACAAAACGCGTCAGGTGGCGTACTCTTTGCCGTGAACTTCCCAGTTCTTGTCCCTGCGATTGGTCAGGGCGAGCGAAACGCAAGAAACGCTCTCGGTGAGGAGGATTCCGTATGTCCACGGGTTCATTCAATCGTCGTGATCTCCTGAAAAAGGGAGGATTGAGCGCTGGATTCATGTCGGCTGCCATGGCAGCGCCTGGGCCGGTGCGGGATTACCTGCTGGCCGAGGTCGGTGCTCAGGATGCGCTTCCTGTGACGGGAAACGCCAACGTCGTAGTCTGGACGTATCGGCCAGATATCGTGCAGGACAATCTGATTATCTGGGCTGAGGAGAATGGCCAGCCAACGCCTCAGTTTGCGGACATTCCAGGCATCTATGACTATGCGAATGTGATCGCGGCCAAGTTTCTGGGTGGCGAAAAGGTCGATATGGCGTACTGCCATTCCGACCAGCTCAATCGCTGGCACCGGGCCGGCTGGTTGCGCGACGATCTCGAGTCACTCGACTGGGTGCAGGAGCTGAAACCGAATCTGCAGCCGTGGGGTGTGGAGAACATGTCCACCTTCGAGGGCAACATGATCGGGTTGCCCTACTGGGCCGGTACCAAATACCTGGTGTACAACGATATCCACTTCGAACTGGCCGGGATCGATGGTCCTCCGGATACGTGGGAGGAATTCGAGGAGCAGTGCCTGGCGCTGCAGGCTGCAGGAATTGCCAACCCGTACATTCCGTACTGGCGCAAGGACTTCTGGGCACTCGGCTGGTCGATGTTTGTCGAGTCTTACTCAGACGGCGACTACATCTTCACCGAGGACAACGAGCTGACGTTCAAAGACGGCTCCACACCCTTCGTCAACATGCTGGAGCGGTGGAAGCGCTGGTACGAAACGGGCATCGTGCCGCCGGACGCCTTTGATATCGGCGATCCCACGGTTCGCTTCAACACGGGCGAGCATTCGTTCTGTATGAACGACGACTATTCGCACAAG